>CAMBVX010000006.1 GCA_945871085.1 Opitutus sp. GAS368
CGTATTTTATCGTGGCCCGCATTGAGCACCGGAACAGTGTGAGCGGGCGCAGGGTGGAGATCGTGACGCGCTACGAGGACTATCGGCCGGTGGACGGGGTGTTGGTGCCGCACAAGGTCGCGGTGCTGTCAGACGGAAAGATCATGCAGTATACCGTGATCGAAAATGTGGAGGCGAACCCGCTGGTGACGGCGGAGACATTTGTGCGACCGCAGACGGTGCCGACGCAAAAACCATAGCGGCCGGCGCGGGTTGACCCTGCTGGTGGGGAACCCGAGCGCGCCCGGGCGGCTCGTGAAGGGTCAGCGTGTACTCCGTTGCCGTCGGCGAGATTCAGGCCGGGAGGGCGGCTCAAGCCTTTCAGCAACGCCGAGAGGTCTTGAAAATCGCAGGGTGCGACGAACCTGAGCGGAGTGATCTGAGTGAGCGGACCAAAGACGGGGGGGCACGCGGCAATCCGGGGTTTCTGCAATCCGGGGTTTCGCGGCTTGCCAGTGCGGAGCGCGCCGAATGGAGTCGCGGATATGGCTCTCTATGGATCGATCAACAACGTGCGGGCGCGGATCGCCCCACTGCCGGGTTTCGACGTCGCATGGGCGTATGCGGACGAATTACTGCGCGCGGGTTCGCCCACGGCGGACCGGGTGCGGGCGATCGCGGTCGGGCAGCGGCAGCGGACGGAACTCGGCGGCGGCGTGTTTGTGAGCGAAGAATGTTATCGGTCAAAGGCGCGGGCGGACGGTTTTTTCGAGTCGCACCGGAAGTTTATCGACGTGCAGATCATTCTCGAAGGAGTGGAGCTGATGGAAGTGGCGGAGCTGGCGACGATGACCACGCGGCAAGCTTACAACCCCGAGCGGGATTTGATCACTTACGAGGATAATCCGGATGCCTCGTGGCTGCGGGTGTTTCCCGGGCAGGCCGCAGTTTTTTTCCCGACGGATGTGCACATGCCGCAGTTGGTGGTGCGCGAGCCCGGCGGTGTGGTGCGCAAGTGTGTGATTAAGGTCCCCGTAGCCTAAGGTGCTGAGTTTCGCGCGGTGGTGGCAGACCGCCGCAGCCAATCAAGCGGATGAACTACCGACACCATTTTCACGCCGGAAATTTTGCGGATGTGATGAAGCACGCGCTGCTGATTCGGCTCGTGCGGGCCATGCAGAAAAAGGAAAAAGGTTTTCTCTACCTCGATACGCACGCGGGGCGCGGCGGTTATGATCTCACGACGGCGGCAACCGGCGACTCGCTCGCGCGGCAACCGGAATGGCCGGATGGCGTAGGGCGCCTGGTGGGCCGCGCAGATTTGCCGGAGTCCGTAGCGGACTATCTGGCGGTGGCCCGGAGATTTGACGCGAGCCGCCGCGCGGGGGCGGACACGAACGACCACGGGGCGCTGAAATTTTATCCGGGCTCGCCGTGGTTCGTGCGGGAGCTGGCCCGGCCGCAAGATCGCCTCGCGCTCTGCGAGCGGCAGCCGGACGAGTGCGCAGCGTTAAGGGAAGAGTTTCAGTTTTCACCGGGCACGAAGGTGCAGGAAATGGACGGCTACGTGGCGGTCCGTGCGCTGCTGCCGCCGCCCGAGCGACGCGCGCTGGTGTTGATCGATCCGCCGTTTGAGGCGCAGAACGAGTTTGCGCAGGTTGCGCGAGCGCTGAGCGAAGGATTGCGTCGGTTTCCCAGCGCGGTGTTGGCGGTGTGGTATCCACTGACGGAGCGGGCGCGAGTGGAGGATTTTTTTGCGGACCTGCGGACACTGCGTCCGCCGCCGACGCTCGCGGCGGAACTGATGATCGCGGGTGACGGCAGCACGATGAAACTGAAGGGCTGCGGACTCGTGGTGGTCAACCCGCCGTGGCAATTTGAGCGCGAAGCCGAGCCCATGCTGAGTTTTTTGAGTGAGGCGCTGGCGCAGGCACCGGGCGGCGGCGGGCGCGTGACGTGGCTGGTGGGCGAATGAGAACGCTGATGAGTGAGGAGATGATGAGTGCGACGTCCGCGGGATCGGCCGGGCGGCATCAAAGTCGGTCGCGCGCCCAGTAATCGTTCTCTTTCCTCTTTCTCTTAATCTTTCTCTCCGGCCGACAAGCCTCTCCGAGCCGGAGCCCTGACGAATGAGAAGGATAAAGAGAAAGAGGAAAGATTGGCGGAACGACTTTGACACTGTCCCGCGGGATCGGCTGGGCGTTGAGCGAGGTTTTGACATGAAGTGCGCGGCGCGCACGCTCGGAGCATGCAATCTGTCGCAACCGAGCTCGTCACGGTGGCCGACTATCGGGCGATGCCCGAGGGGCCGCCGTATCACCAATTGATCGAGGGAGAACTTATCATGGCACCATCACCGAGCAGTTTTCATCAGGATGTCGTGGGGAATATTTATTTTTTGCTCCGGCACCATGTCATGAAACATCGCCTGGGAAAAGTCTGCATCGCTCCGCTCGACGTCTATTTGGCGGAGACCAGCGTGGTGCAGCCGGATGTTTTTTTTCTAACCAACGCCAGCTTACCGCTGCTTGAGTCCGATGGTGTGCATGGTGCGCCTGATTTGGTGATCGAGATCGTGTCGCCGTCGAATGGCTGGTTGGATAAGAAGCGCAAGCGGCCGATTTATGCGCAGTGCGGCGTGAAGGAGTTGTGGCTGGTTGATCCGGCGATGGAGCTGATCCATCGCTATGATTTTACGATCGATGTCGCGAAGCCGGTGCGGATCGTGGACAGCGAGGAGAGTTTCGAGACGCCGCTCGTGCCCGGATTAATGATCAACGCGGTCGACGTATTTCAGCGTTAGGCTCGTGGGGTGTGGCCCCAGGCCGCGCAAGTGAGTGGGGCGAGCCGACGCGGGGCCGTCGGAGAAACGAGGGCCGCGTTACGCGAATTTTTGGCGGACGACGAGGAAGAGGACCGCGCTGGCGATGAGGTCGGTGAGGCCGACGGCGAGACGGAGCGGGAGCGGGATACGCGTGAGGAAGGCGAGCACGACGATGCCACCGAAGGCGAGCACGGTCGCGAGGATGAGCATCTGTTTGCGCAGGCGAACGCGCTTGGCGGGATCAGCCGCAGGCGTGCTGGCGGGATTTGAGGAGGGATCGGGCATCGAGGGATGTGGGCGCGGTCGACAGGTCGGAGGCCTGACCCTATTTCGCCAAGGGGAGGAGCAGGCGCATCGTCGTCCCTGCGGGGCTCGTTGAGAGGAGCAGGATGTCGCCGTGGTGCGACAGGAGAATGCGTTTCGCAATCGCGAGGCCGAGGCCAGTGCCGTCGGGTCGGCCCGAGAGAAACGAATCGAAGATGCGTTCGCGGATGGGCTCCGGAATCCCAGTGCCGGTGTCGGTGAGGTCGAGAATCGCGAAGTGGGCAGCGGTCGGGCTGTCAGCCCGAGCTGTGAGCGTGATCGTGCCGCCATCGGGCATGGCCTGCGTGGCGTTGATCAGCAGGTTGAGGAGGACCTGCTGGATTTGGCCTTTGTGCGCTTCGATGAAGAGCGGGCCTGCCGGTGGTTCGAAACAGAGCAACACCTTACTTTGCGCGAGCTTGAGCCGCACGAGCACGAGGGTGTCGTCGACGATGTCGGCGAGCGACCAACGCGAGTGCAGGCTGGTCGGGGCCTTGGCGAAACCGAGCACGCGGGTGACGATGGACTCGAGCTGATCGAGTTTTTCGCCGATGACGCGCATGTCGGTGCGCCGCGGATCGCCCGCGGGGAAGTCGAGATCGAGGCCGCCGTGGAGGAGCTTGAGGACGGTGAGGGGATTACGGATCTCGTGCGCAATCTCGGCGGCGAGGAGACCGAGGGTGGTGAGGCGTTCGTTTTTCCGGAGCACATCTTCGCGTTTGAAAATCCGGGCGTAGAGCCGCGCGTTTTGCAGGGCGACGGCACCGAGGCCGGCGAGAGCGGCGCAGAGGCGCTTCTCATCGTTGTCGAAGCGATGCGGGCGGTCGGTGAACACCGCGAGGACGGCGAGCACTTCGCCCTCGAACAGCAGTGGGCTCACGAGCACGGAGCGGAGCGAGGGATCGCGGGGAATGTCAGTGAGGTCGATGAATTCGCGTGATTGAACGTCGACAAACGAAACCTGCCGTTGGGTGCGGATCGAGGCGCCGACCAGGCAGGCGTTGAGGGGGTGGTGGCCACTCGGGAGCGGCGTGATGGTGCTACTCGTCAAAGACGCACACTGCACCGAGTCCGTGGTGGCCTCGTGGAAATAGAGGGCGGCGGCGCGGGCCTGCATCATGTGGCGCGCTTCGCGAGTCAGGGAGTCGAGTAGATCCTGTTGTTCAAATTTTGCGACGAGGGATTGGCCGACGGTGACGAGGGATTCGAGCTGGCGGGCTTTGTTGCGGAGGTGCCCGAGAGTCCAGAGACGTTGCATCACGCGGGCGGCCTCGGCGGCGAGGGTTTCGAGCTGCTTAAGGTCGGCGGACGTGAAACCGGAGAGCGTGTCGCTCTCGAGGTCGATGACGCCGATTACGTGGTCGCCGTCCATGATGGGTGCTGCCATTTCGCAACGACATGCGGGCCGGACGCCGATGTAGCGCGGCTCTAGGGAGACGTCGGGTGCGAGGAGCGAGCGATGGTTGAGCACACACCAGCCGGTGATGCCGTGGCCGAGCTTGATGGCGGAATAACCGACTCCCGTGGGCAAGCCGGTTTGCACTTCGGTTTCAAGGCGGGCCGTATCCGGGCTGAGCAGCGCGATGGAGCCGGCGTTGGCGCGAAACGTGGCGACGAAGAGATCGAGCATCTCGCGCAGGGCGACTTGGGGATCGTCGACGCGCGTGGCGAGCGCGGCCACGCGGTAAAGCGCCGGTAGAAGGTTGGCGTCGGGCATCGCGTCCATGGGGCGAGTCGGCCCAGCGCACGCGGGGTGCGCAAGGTAAAGTTGAGGTCGCGAGCCGCGACGGGTTTATGTTCCGCTCGCCAGAGCGGCCGGAGCCGGTGCGGGGGAGATCACCTCGGTCATGGCATCGCGGAGGGCGACGAGGCGCTCGGGGCTGTCGACGGGTTGGTGATTGGCGCTCTCGATGTAAAACGTGTCGATTGCGACGCCGCGTTCGGTCCCGATGCGTGCGAACGTGATGTCGAAGGCGTGGTCGCAGATGATCTTCGCGAGCCGATAGAGGAGGCCGATCTGATCGCGCGCCTGGATTTCCACGATGGTGCGCTGCATCGAGAGCTCATGATAAACATCCACGGTGGGAGGAAACGAGCTGTGCAAGGTTTCTCCGGTCGACGAGGCGAGGTAGCGCGTCGAAGCGATTTTTTTGGCCTGCGCGGCGATGTCGGGGAGCAAGTCGCGGTTGGCCACGAGCGCTTCCTCGATGGTGCGGGCGAATTTCTCCTGGGCGGCGGCACTTTGCACGACGCCCCGGCCGGGCTCGACGACGTAGAAAGTGTCGATCGCGATGTGGTCGGTGCGGGAAATGACCTTTGAGCCGAGGATACTCAGGCCCGCGACGCTGAAGGCGCCGGCGAGTTTGTAGAAGAGGCCGGCGCGATCCCACGTCACGACGTTGACGACGGTGAGCGAGCGGTTGAGGTCGTCTTTCCATTCGATGACAGGTTTCAACGAGCCGACGGAATCGGCAGTCGTGATCGACTGAAAGAGCCGGTTGACCATCTGGATATGCAGGGCGATCTCGGCGGAGTCCGTGTGGACGAAATAGCGGTCGGGGAGGAGACCGAAGTGCGCGTTGATCTCGTCCGCACTGATGCCGGGGATAGTTTTCGCGATGAGTGCCTGATGGGTCATTTTTTTCTTTTCCTGGTGGCTGGCGTCGAGCGCCGCGCCAAGTTTAAGTCGCTCAAGGGTGGAGCGGTAGAGGGTCGTGTGCAACGTGTCCTTGTAACTATTCCACAAGTCCACGGCGGTGCCGCGGGCGTCGCAGAACGTATGGACGTAAAGGTGCCGCAAGCGCTCGGTGTCGCCCACAAGTTCGGCAAAGGAAGCGGAGGTCTGAGGGTCATCGACATCTCGCTTCTGCCAGAAGCGTGCCATCGCGAGATGATTTTTGATCGTGAACAACACGAGCTCGCGGCCCTCGGTCGAAACGCCGAAACGTTCCAGCAAGGGACCGGCGAGGCGGACGCCGCTCTCGGAATGGCCTTGGATGGCTTCGGCCTTGCCGATGTCGTGGAGCAAGAGCGTGAGATACAGCAGCGCCGGATCGCTGCTTTCGTGGAGGGCGGCGCGATACTTGAGGGTGATGGGTTCGGCCTCGGTGAAGACGCGGTCGAGTTCGCGGATCGCGCTGAGCGTATGCACATCGGCGGTGTAACGATGGTAATACTCGTGCTGGACCAAGCAGGTAAGGCCGTCGAATTCTGGGATGAAACGGCCCAGCACACCCAGCTCGTGCATCTGGGCGAGGGCGGGATGGACCGCGCCCACTTCGGAGAGGATGGCACGGAAACAGATGCCGGCGTCGGCCGAACGCGCGACTTCGGGTGTCAGGCGCGGGAGCTCGGCGCGGACGAGCTGCGCGAGATGAAAATCGAGCGTGGCGTCGAGTTGCTGGCTGTGGCGAAACACCCGCAGGAGGCGCACGGGATCCGTGCTGAAGACATCGGGATTCTCCGCGGCGAGTTCCCGGCCGCGGAGGACGAAACCATCGAGGCGTTTGGAACGGGTGAAACGCGTCGCGCGGAGCCGTTCGCGAAAGGACCCGCCGCCCTCGCCGTTGGCACCGCCGCGGCCGATGCTCAGCGCGAGCCGATCTTCGACGAGCTTCGACACCCGGAACACCGCCTGCGCCGCGCGGTAATAATCCTGCATGAAGTGCTCCACCCGGGGCAGCATTTCGACCTCGGTGTAACCGAGGTTTTGCGCGATGCGCGGCTGGAGATCGAGATTCATGACATCCGTCGCGCGGGTGCTCATAAAATGGAGGTCGTTGCGGACGCGCAGGAGGAAGTCGTAGCCCCGGCGGAACGCCGCGAGGTCCTCGGCGCGCAGGTAGTTTTGCGCGGCGAGCTCGTCGATGGAAATGATGCCCAGCTTCACGCGGGCCATCCACACGGCGTTCTGGTAGTCGCGGAGGCCACCGACGCCATTCTTGATGTCGGGTTCCTGATTGAAAACGGTGTTGGCAAATTTCGCGCGGCGGCTCGTCTGGTCGTCCAGTCGCGCGGCGATGTAGCCCTTGGGGTCTTCGCTGACGTAGTAGCTGCGGTAGGCCTGCGAAAACGTATCGTAGAGTTTGGGTGAGCCGGCGATGAGCCGCGCTTCGAGGAGGGCGGTCTTCGATTGGATTTCCCGGCGGGCTTCGTCGAAGGCCTCGTCGATCGTGCGGGTGGAGTGGCCGACTTTCAGCCCGCAATCCCAGAGAATGTAGAGGATTTCGTTAGTGAGATGTGCCTGGAGGGGCTTGGCGGCGGCCGGCTTCGTCTTCGTTGGGAAGAGAAACATCACGTCGATATCACTGAGGGGGCTGAGCTCGCCGCGCCCGTAGCCACCGAGTGCCACGAGGGCCACAGGGGCAGGCAAGGGGCCGACGTTGCGCGCGTAGGCTTCAATCGCGTAGTTAAAAAGGTGAGTGAGCAGGGCGTCGATCAGTGCGGCGCGATTGTGGGTCGTGGCGAGGCCGGTGGCCCCCGCTTCGTGGCGGGCGCGCAGGGCGGCGGTTTCGACCTTCAGGAATTCCTTACAGGCGGCCAGTCGCGTCGGGACGGGCACTTCGCCGCTGAAGCGGAGCCGGTCGGTGGCGGGTGGCGGAGGGAGTGCAGGCATGAGGAAAGCGGGGAATAAGCAATAACCGGCAACCATTAGGCAATCTCCCAATCACGGTGCCGCACGCCACGCTTGCATCGCTCCCTGGCCCACGGTTTTCTCGTCGGTTCCTAACCTGAACCGACCTATGGCCGAGATCACCAAGAGCTACGAATCCCGCGACGTTGAGAAAAAATGGTATGCCGCTTGGCAGGCCGCGAATGCCTTTGCCGGCCGGGTTACCCCGGGCAAGGAGCCCTACTCGATCGTGATCCCGCCCCCGAATGTCACGGGAGTGCTGACCATGGGACACGTGCTCAACAACACGATCCAGGATGTTTTGATCCGCCGCGCGCGCCTTGAGGGCAAGTCGGCCCTCTGGCTACCTGGCACCGACCACGCTGGCATCGCGACGCAGAACGTCGTCGAGCGTCAGCTCCGTCAGACCGAAAAAAAAACCCGCCGCGACCTCGGTCGCGAAAAATTCCTCGAAAGAGTCTGGTCCTGGCGCGACGAAAAAGGCGGAAAGATTCTCGAACAACTCCGCGCGCTCGGCACCTCGTGCGACTGGGAGCGCACGCAGTTTACGATGGACCCGCACTACTCGCAGGCGGTGCTCACGGCGTTTGTTGATCTCTTCGGCAAAGGAAATATCTACCGCGGCAAGCGGATGGTGAACTGGTGTCCCGTCTCGCAGACTGCGCTCTCGGACGAAGAGGTGAACATGAAGCCGGTGAACGGCTCGATCTACCGGGTGCGCTACGAGCGGACGGATGCGCCGGGGGTGTTCGTCGAGGTCAAGACCACGCGGCCCGAGACGATTCCGGGTGACGTCGCCATCGCGGTGCATCCCGAGGACCCGCGTTACGCCGGGTGGATTGGAAAAACCGTGCGTCGCGCCCTCGGGCCGGCGGCGGAAATCCCGATTATTGGCGATGCGGCGGTCGACCAAGCGTTCGGCACCGGCGCGCTGAAGATTACTCCGGCGCACGACAAGGTCGATTTTGAGATCGGCCAGCGTCACCATCTTCCAATCATCGACGTGCTTGCGGCGGATGGAAAACTCAACGCGTTTGCCGGCCCTGAGCTCGCTGGACTCGACCGTTTCGCCGGTCGCAAGAAAGCCGTCGAGTTGCTCAGCGCGAGCGGTGCCCTCGTCGCTGAAGAACCCTACGCGAACAACGTCGGCTATTCCGAGCGTGCCGATGTGCCGATCGAGCCGCGACTCACGTGGCAGTGGTGGCTGCGTTACCCGCGAGTCGCAGAGGCCAAGGCGGCGGTGCGCGACGGCCACATTCAGTTTCACCCCGAGCGTTGGAGCAAAGTTTACCTGCACTGGCTGGAGAACATCCAAGATTGGTGCATCAGCCGCCAGCTCTGGTGGGGGCACCGCATTCCGGTTTGGTATCGGAACGGCCTCGACAAAGAGAAACTCACGGAGGCCGATCTCCGCGATGCGACGAAAGTCCACGTCTCGCTCACCGGTCCGGCCGATCCGGAAAACTGGACGCAAGAGGACGATGTGCTCGACACGTGGGCGTCGTCATGGCTTTGGCCCTTCGCGACGATGGGCTGGCCCGACGAGGACAAGATGAAGGCGCAGGGCCTCGATTATTTTTACCCGACGACGACGCTCGTGACGGGGCCGGACATTATCTTTTTCTGGGTCGCGCGCATGATTATGGCCGGACTTGAGTTCATGCGGCCGGGTGAAGCGCTGGAGCGGCGCATTCCGTTCAAGCATGTTTACTTCACCGGCATCATTCGCGACCAGCAGGGCCGCAAGATGTCGAAGTCCCTCGGCAACTCGCCCGACCCGCTCGATCTCATCACTGCCTACGGTGCCGATGGCCTGCGCTTCGGCATCGTGTCGATCGCGCCGCAAGGGCAGGACATCCGTTTTCAAGAAGACCGGATCGAGAGTGGTAAGAATTTTTGTAACAAGCTGTGGAATGCGTGCCGGTTCCGCCAGATGAACGGCGAGGCGGGGGACAACTCGTCGCTCTCGACGATTTTGTCGCGCCTCTCGCCGGAGAAATTTGACGCGGACGACCACGCCATTCTTCAGCGCCTGCTCGCGACGACGCGCGAGGTGGAACGGTGTTTCGTTGAATTCGAATTCAGTGCGGCGGTGCAGGCGCTCTACGGATTTTTCTGGAACGATTTTTGTGACTGGTATGTGGAAGTCTCGAAGTCGAAACTCCAAGCGGCCGACACCAAGGCCACCTGTCTCGCGATCCAAGATATGGTCCTGCGCCAGACGTTGCTGCTGTTGCACCCCTTCATCCCCTTTATCACCGAGGAACTGTGGCACCAACTCGGCTACGGACCCGAAGGCAGCTTTATCGAGGACGTTCAGATCAGCAACGCCGCGCAGATCGCCGACGCCGCGGGGTTGCACGGCGTCGTGCTGAACGCTGCGGCTGCCGCCACGATCGAGACGCTCAAGGAACTCGTCTCGAAAGCGCGCGCGCTCAAAGCCGACCACAACCTCGCGAGTCGGCGTGACGTGAATTTTTTTCTCATTACAGCCGACCGCGAGTGGCAAACCGTCGAAGGCAACCTCGCAAAGCTCACGCGGATGTGCGGCGCGGCGAGCCTCGAGCGCCGCGAGCAAGTCGACGGCGCGCCGGCTGCGGTGACCGTGCTCGGCACGCTCTATCTGGATCTCGCGAGCACGGTCGATGCCGGGGCCGAGAAAGTGCGCCTATCGAAAGAACTCGACCAACTCTCGAAGCACATTGCCGGCACCGAGGCGCGCTTGTCCAACGAGGCCTTCGTCAGCAAAGCCCCGCCCGCCGTCCTCGACGGTGCGCGCAAGCAACTCGCCGATCAAAAGGCGAAGCGTGGGGAGCTGGAGCGGCTGTTGAAATCCCTGGGGGGGTGAACCCGGGAGCGCGGGCGTCACGCCGGCAACCGCTTCCTGACCGGCTCTACGCCGTAGCTACCGTTCGGGCCAGGAAGACTTTTGTGGCCCGTTGGGGCAACCGTCTCGCCCTGCGCATTCCTCGCGACCTTACGGCCAAATCCCGCCTGACCTCAGGAGTGGGGGGCGAGCCAGCAACCAAGAGTGATGATTTTGTCGTGCGCCGGAGTGCGCCCAACTACGATTTGTCCGTCCTCCGGGCCGGCGTGCGCCCCGGCAATCGCCCCGAGGAGATCGCGACGGGACAGCGTTGGGCCAAGAGCTGTGATGAGATAAAAAATCGCGGGCCCGAGCGGGGCGATTGGGAAGACGCGCAGGGATGGCCCGCCGACGCGGCGAAGCGGCGGGAGCGCGGCGCGGTCGATTTTATCCAAGTCGCGGCTGAAATATTCCATCGCCGAGGCTTGCCCGCCTTGCGGCGCCACCGGTAAGCTCCACGTCCCCTTTCATGAAAAAAGCCCTTATCACCGGCATCACGGGTCAGGACGGATCGTATCTCGCCGAGCTCTTGCTCGCCAAAGGTTACGAGGTCCACGGCGTGATCCGCCGCGCCTCGACGTTCAATACGAGCCGCATCGATCACCTCTACCGTGACCCGCACGTCAACGGGGTGAAACTCCACCTTCACTACGGCGACCTCGCCGATTCTGTGCAGATGGTAAAACTCCTTTACCAGCTTCAGCCGGATGAGATCTACAACTTAGGCGCGCAGTCGCACGTGCGCGTCTCGTTCGATATTCCGGAGTATACGGGCGATGTCGTGGGCCTCGGCGCGGTGCGCATCCTTGAGGCGATCCGCGAGGCCGGCCTAATGAAGAAGTGTCGATTCTACCAAGCCTCCTCGTCTGAGATGTATGGCAAGGTGCAGGAGGTTCCCCAGACGGAGACGACGCCCTTCTGGCCGAGGTCGCCCTACGGTTGCGCGAAGATGTATGCCTACTGGCTCACGGTGAACTACCGTGAGAGTTACCATCTCCACGCGTCCAACGGCATTCTGTTCAACCACGAGAGCCCGCGCCGCGGTGAGACGTTTGTGACGCGGAAGATCACCCGCGCGGCCACGCGCATCAAACTCGGCCTCCAGGACAAACTTTACATGGGGAACCTCGAGGCCCGCCGCGACTGGGGTTACGCCAAGGAATACGTCGAGATGATGTGGGTGATGCTCCAACAGGACCAGCCCGACGACTACGTGGTGGCGACGAACGAGACGCATACCGTGAAGGAATTTATCCAAGAAACGTTTGGATTGCTGAATCTCGATTGGGAGCAACACGTCAATTACGATGCCCGCTACGAGCGACCCGCCGAGGTGGAGTTGCTGATTGGCGATCCCGCGAAAGCCAAGCGCCAGCTCGGCTGGGAGCCGAAGGTGAAGTTCAAGGAACTCGTGAAAATCATGACCGCAGCGGATCTCGAACTCGCCCAACGCGAGGCGCAGATCGCGGCACTGCCGGCGCCGTCCTCCGCACTGTTGGCATGAAAATCTTCATCGCAGGTCACCACGGGATGGTCGGTGGCGCGCTCGTGCGCCGCTTCTCGCGCGAGGCGGGCACGACGCTCCTGCTCCGCACGCGCCGCGAACTCGACCTGACGTCGCAGGTCGCGGTGGAGGCATTTTACGCCGCGGAAAAACCCGACGTTGCCATCATTGCCGCAGCCAAGGTCGGCGGTATCCACGCGAACCACACTTATCCGGCGGAGTTCCTGTTTGAGAATCTCGCCATCGCGACCAACACGATCCACGGCGCCTACAAACACGGGGTGAAGCGCCTGCTCTTCCTCGGCAGTTCGTGCATTTATCCGCAGCTCGCACCGCAACCGATGCCCGAGGATTGTTTGCTCTCGGGTCCGCTGGAGCCGACCAACGAGGCCTACGCCATCGCCAAGATCACGGGTCTCAAGCTCGCCCAATCCTACCGGAAGCAGTTCGGCGTGATGTTCCACTCGGCGATGCCGACCAATCTCTACGGTCCCGGGGACAACTATCACCTGCAGAACTCTCACGTGCTGCCCGCGCTGATTCGTAAGTTTCACGAGGCGAAAACCGCCGGCCGCGCCGAAGTCGTCGCGTGGGGCACAGGCACGCCGAAGCGCGAATTCCTCCACGTCGACGACCTCGCTGATGCGTGCGCGTTTCTGGTGGCGCTCGAAAATCCGCCGGACTGGATCAATGTCGGCACGGGCACGGATGTGACGATTCGCGAGCTCACGGCATGCGTCGCTGCCGTCACAGGTTTTTCCGGACAGATCGTCTGGGACGCCACGAAACCCGACGGCACTCCGCGCAAGCTGCTGGATGTTTCGCGTCTCTCGGGTCTCGGCTGGCAGGCCAAGATTGCGCTCCGCGAAGGCGTGGCGAAGACCTACGCGAGTTTTCTGGCGGAGACCGCCTCCGGCGCGCTGCGGTCTTAAAACGACGTGCGGTCAGCTCTGCGTCTTGAGCTGTTCGAGCAAGGTGAGAAAACGGGGATGGGCCTTGAGTGCCTCGAGATCCGGGTCCTGCGCCATCCAATGAAAGTCGCGATAGCCCAGGTCGATCGCGGAGCGGAGAGCGCGGAGGGCATCGGCTTTGCGTTTCGTGAGTGCGAGACTGCAGGCGAGATTGTAGTGGGCGGTGGCGTTCGCGGGTTGGAGCTTCACCAGCTTCCGGTCCATCTTCAGCCCGTCGGCGATCCTGCCGTGTTGGGTGTAAAGGCCCCCGAGGATTTCGACGACTTCGGTGTAGGCGGGGTCGCGGCCCAGCACCGACTCAAAAAAGCTGATTTCAAACGCGTGATCGTGGGTTCGTGCCTTGGCCATAGGTCGAGAAAAATTTACCGGAGTGTCCGCTTAGCCGCGTCGCGGGCACGTGCCGCTTTGGCGGAAAATGTCGCAGTTTGCGCTGACCTGAAGGCGTTGCGAGGCGGGGGTCAGGCCCAGTTTCGATGAGACGGTGCTGCTATACCACTCCATGAACGGTGCGCTGATCTCGAAAATTTTCTCACAGTCGACGCAGACGACCTGCGCGACTTGGGTGGTGGCACCATCGCGATTGGGGCGGTAGAATTTCTCACCCGAGCCGATATCCACCTCTCGCAGCAAGGCGCTGGCAGTCATGATGGGCAGCGTCCGGTAGATGGTCGCACGCGAGACGGAGTCATCCAGCTTGCGGGCGTGATCGAGCAGTTGGTCGGCCGTGAAGTGCTCCTCCAGTGTGAAGGCGGCATCGAAGATGGCCAGTCGCTGACTGGTCGCGCGGAGCCCTTTTCTCACAAGGAATTTTCCGAATTTTTCGCGGGCTGCGGTGATACTCACAACGCGACTGTTTCGTGCGTGCGCGGGGGGTGTCAATGCGTTCGTGGGCGCGCGACGAGGCTTCGGGTTTGCGTTGTCGCGGACGCGGGGGCGTGATGCGAGGCGATGATCGTTGGGGTCCACCCGCTCGCCGGTTTTGACAAGGTCCTCCACTACCGTGTGCCTGAAACATTGGGCGCGGCCGTGGGGGTGGGATCGCTCGTGCGCGTGCCCATTGGGAACACGCTGCGGCTCGGGATCGTCGGCGAGCTCGGTCCGCCGAGTGATTTTCCGGTGGAGCGGCTAAAGTCGCTGGCGCAAGTGGTGTATCCGTTCCCGGCGTTGCCGCGCGACTTGCTCGCTTTGGCACGCTGGATGGCCGGCTACTACGCGTGCGGGCTCGACAGTATTATCGAGACGATGATTCCGGCACCGGTGCGCAACGGCGCGGGCTTGAAGCAGGAGAAGCAGCTTTCGTTGGCGCAGCGGCTAAGTGCCGAGGAATTGGCCGCGTTGGAGAAAAAGGCACCGCAACAGGCGCGGCTCTACCGCTGCATTGAACAGCAATTTCGTCCGCAAAAAAAAACGCTCGTGCTCGCGCGACTCGACCTGACCGCGGGGGTGGCGGCGGCGCTGGTGAAACGGGGTGTGCTGCGGGAGGAAACGCAACGCATCGAGCGCATCGCCTACGACGACGACCACTCGTCGGGTGAACTGGTCGCCTCCCAGCCACATGCCCTCAACCTGGAACAACAAGCGGCGGTCGATGCGATGACGGCGAGTTTGGGCGAGGGGAAATTCGGGGTCACGCTGCTCCACGGCATCACGGGCTCGGGCAAAACCGAGGTCTATTTGCGCGCGATCGACACGGCCCTGAAGTCCGGCGGCGGGGTGATTTTTCTGGTGCCGGAGGTGGCACTGACACCGCAAACGGTCGCACGGCTGCGCTCGCGGCTGGAGGCGATTGCGCCGGGGCACCGGTGCGTGGTGTGGCACAGTCATCTCAGCGAAGGTGAGCGGCTCGACGGCTGGCTGGCGCTGGCCACGGGGGAGGCGCAGGTGGTCGTGGGAGCGCGTTCGGCGGGGTTTGCGCCGGTGAAAAACCTTAAGTTGATCGTGGTCGATGAGGAGCACGAGCCCGCCTATAAGCAGGACGAGACTCCGCGTTACCACGGCCGCGACGTGGCGGTGATGAGGGCGAAACTCAATGGGGCGGTGTGTCTGCTCGGGTCGGCCACGCCGTCGTTGGAGAGTTTTCGCAATGCGCAGACGGGGAAATACCGACTCGTGGAACTCAAGGAACGGGTGGATTCGCGCAAGTTGCCCTTCATCGACATCGTCGATCTGCGCGTCGAGGCGATGAAGCAACGGTCGTTGCCGCTGCTGTCCGGGCGACTGGTGCGCGCGATGCAAGACCGCTTTGAGAAGCGGGAGCAGACGATCTTGTTTATCAACCGCCGCGGCTACTCGTCGTCGATGTTGTGCACAAAATGCGGTCACACGGAGGAGTGTTTGCATTGCAGTATCGCCCTGACCTACCACCGCTCGGATGAAACGCTGCGGTGTCATCTGTGTGGGGCGCAGAAGCCCGCGCCGCTGCGCTGTCCGCAGTGCGCGGAGCCGGATATCCGGTGGAAGGGACTCGGCACGCAGCGCATCGAGGAAGCGGTGAAGCGCGTGCTGCCGCGGGCGAAGATCGAGCGGATGGATACCGACACCATGTCGAAGAAGAATCGTTTTCGAGAGGTGCTCGCGCAGTTTCGCGCGGGGAGAATCGATGTGCTCGTCGGCACGCAGATGATCGGCAAGGGGTTGGATTTTCCCAACGTCACGCTCGTGGGGCTGGTCGATGCGGACATGTCCATGCACGTCCCGGACTTTCGGGCCAACGAGCGCACCTTCCAGTTGCTCGTGCAGGTGGCGGGTCGAGCGGGGCGCGGGGATCGGGCGGGCGAAGTTGTGGTGCAAACCTTCACGCCGCAGGCGGAGGCGATTCAGTTTTCGCGTCACGCCGACTTCGCGGGCTTTGCGGCGTCGGAGCTGAAGATTCGCAAAGATTTTCACTACCCGCCGTATCGCCACTTGATTCATCACCTCTTTCGCGGGCCGAACCCGGAGAAGCTCAAATTCTTCGCGGAACAGTGGGCGAAGCTGGTGGAGAAAACGCTCGGGGATCGCGTCGAGTTGCGCGGGCCGTCGGCGTCACCAATTGAGAAAATCAAAGACGAGTATCGGTGGCAGCTGTGGTATTTCACGAATACGGTCACGAAAGTTGTGCCGGAACTGATGAAATTACGCGCGGGATTTGCGTGGTCGGACGACATCACGCAGGTGCTCGATGTCGATCCCGTCAACCTCGTCTGAGGTTCAGTCCGACCGGAGGGCCTCGACCGGACTGAGGCGTGAAGCCCGGAGGGCGGGATAGAATCCGGCGACAATTCCGACGAGACCGCTGAAAACGACACCGATGGCGAGAGCGGCGGGCGAGAGTTCGGGACGGTTTGAGGCGATGACGATTTTTTGGAGCAACGTGATCAGTCCGATGCTCGCGATCATGCCGATGAGCCCTCCGGCGAGAGCGAGGGTGATGGTCTCGGCGAGGATCTGCACGAGGATGTCCCGACGTTTGGCGCCGAGCGCGCGCCGGACCCCGATTTCCCGGACGCGTTCGTTAACCGATGCGAGCATGACGTTCATGATGCCGATGCCCCCGACGATGAGCCCGATGATCGCGACCCCGCCCAGCGAAAAGACGTAGCTGCGTTGCGTTTCTTCAAAGCGGTGGAGCAAATCTTCCCGGGTCTCGAAACGGATGTCCTGAATGCCGCGATGGGTGTGGGTCAGCACGTTGTTAATCTGGTCGAGCACGAGCGGGATGTCGGCGACGTCCGCGACTTTGACGTTCAAGACATCGACGTTTTCATCGATGCGAAACAGCGTTTGCAGGGTCGTGAGCGGAATGAAGACGGCGGAATTCTTGGAGCTATAACCGCCGCCGGCGCCGAGCGAATTTTGATATTCCCGCAACACGCCCACGACAGTGAACGGCTGGCCATTGATGGTGATCGTGCGGTCGAGTGCATCGATGCCGCGGGGAAAGAGCTGGTCGACAATGCCGGCCCCGAGCACGACGACTTGGGTCTGGAGTTCGTTGTCGAGTTCGCCGATGGAGCGGCCCATCGCGACGTCGAAGCGATCCATGATGAAGGTCGCCGGCAAGACACCCCGGACATTTTGCCCGGTGGCCCGGCCTTGATACGCCAGTCGGCCGCCGCCGGGGATCGTGACTTCGGCGGTGACGCGTTGGGCCAGGGGGACGGCGTTGAGAATTGCCTCGACGTCGTTCATGGTTCGCCCCGGCGAGAGCTTAGCGATTTCGCGTTGAGCCTCGGGGGCGGGACGCGAGAGGACGCTGATGCGTTCGATCCCGCCGGTCTCGTAGATCATCGTTTCCCAGCCGCGGAGGAGGCCCTTGACGACGCCGAGCATACCCACGAGGGCCGCCGCGCCGAGGACGATGCCAAACAGGGTAAGGAAGGAGCGGAGCTTGTGCGCGAGGACTTCGTTCCAGCCGCTCGCGATGCCCATCGTCAAGAGTCGCATGGGCGCGGGTTCAGGGTTCGATGCGGCGTTTGCCACGGGCCTTCAGTGGAGCGGTCGGCTTGGCGATCGGGATTTCGCCGGTGTATTCCAAGGGTCGCATGAGGGCGACGAGCTCGCCGGTGACCAAACCGGAAATGATTTGGACCCGACGGGTATCGACGATACCGATGTCGATGCCGCGTACCTCGAAGGTCTCACCCTTGTTTGCAAAGACATAACGGACCGAGTCGGCGTTGGAAAACACGGCGGAGAGCGGAACGGCCGGTACGTTTTCGACATGGGCGAGCGTAAACATTACGGTGGCGGACATGCCGGGGCGAAGACGCGGGTCGGTTTCGTCGACGACGACATCAACCGGAAATACCCGGGTGCGATCACCGGTGGATTCGGTGGCGACGGTGGCGATCCGCTTGATCTCTCCGTTGAGCATCATGTTTCGCAGCGAGTCGACGCGGACGCGGGCGACATCGGCCACTTTCAGCCGGGCGACGTCAATCTCGTTGATATTGGTGCGGACCATCAGCGCGCTGAGATCGGCCACTTCGCCGAGGAGGGTGCCGCCGTTTTGGGCGGCGGCGCTGGTGACGAGCTGGCCCTCGGTGAGATCGCGGAGCAGGAGCGTGCCGTCGTGGGGAGCGCGGATGACAGTTTTGGCGAGCTTGTCGCGCAAGTTGGCGGCGCGGGCCTCGTAGACGGCCGCGTCGTTTTCGGTGAGCGAGAGCGTAGTGCGGGTTTCCTCAAAGTCTTTCGCGGTGATCAGCTCGCGTGTTTTCAGATCTTTTTGCCGCTCAAATTCACGTTTGGCGCGCGCGACCTTCAGTTTCGAAGCTTCGATGTTGCGGTCGGATTCTTGGAGTTGAGTGAGGATATCTTGCTGGTCCAGTCGGAGGAGTTCTTGGTCACGCTTCACGCCTTCTCCGTCGATCACAGAGATTTTCATGATCCGGCCGCTGATCTCTGCGCGCAGCTCCGTGGAGAACACGGCACGCAGTCGACCCACGGCGACAATTTCCTCGGCGATGTTGGCCACCTTGACGGCTGCGGTGGGGATCTTGGCCTCGCGCTTGGTGCCGAACAACCCGGGGCCGATTTGCTTCCACACGACCCGCCCGCCCCAGCCGGCAGCGGCGAGAACCGCTACGGTAATCACGAGTTGGAGAGTAACTTTAAGGGGCGAGGATTTTTTGGGGGAAAAAGCCATGGAATCGGAGAGACGGGTGATGGGGGTTTAGGTGACAGTCTGCCGCGAGATATTAGGCTGAATTTTGCGACTGAGAAGACCGCTAGAATCCCCAGCTGACTCCGGCGCTGGGCAGCAGGGGAAGTTGCTCGCGGGGTTTGCGAACGTTGGTGACGAGGGTGCCGTTGACCGTGACGTTGTGGTTATAGCCCACGACGTTGGTCCGATCATAGGCATTGAAGATGTCGACAAACACGCGGAGGTCGCCTCGTGACAGTTTAATGCGGCGGGTCGCCCGGAGATCCAGACGGTGGTAGTCTGGCAGGTCCAGTCCGTAGACCGGACCGTTGGCCGAGACGAGACTGCGGCGACCGTTGGTGAGCGCAGCGAGTGAATAGACCACATCGGTCGTTGGCCAACCGCTGTGATACTGCCAGGACGCGCTGAATTGCCAGCGGGCGTTGAGCGCGTAGGTGATGTCGCCGTAAATCGTGTGGCGTTGGTCGCGGGAGCGGGGGACCCAGCGGCCGGCGAGGAGCTCCTCCGTGCGGGCGAGCACGTAGCTGACGTTCCAGCGAAGATTTTGCCCGGTGCGGCCGGCCACGAGAAATTCGACGCCGCGGGCGCGCGCGCTCGTCGGGGCGAGGCTGACGCGATCAGTCTGAGTCTCAGGGAAGAGGTCGTAGCCATTGTCGAGATTTTCCCAGCGGGGTCGCAGGCGTGAGGTGAGTCGCTCGTAGGCTTCGGCGCGGAGATTCACGTTGCGCGTGACGGGAAATTCCAGCCCGAGCACCCGATGTTCGGCGAATTCGGCGCGACGAAAACGCGTGTCGCCATCGGCGATGGCCAACTCGTGAAGCCGTTGCGGTTGAAAATATGCACCCCACGCGGCCCGGACCGTCGCCCGGCCGACCGTCAGCGCAGCGTTGAGGCGGGGACTGGTCTGTGATCCGGAGGGGAGGTCTTGCCGGTCGAAGCGCAGGCTCGGCTCAATCACGAGCGAGGCGAACGGGCGAACGCGGGTGGAAACGAAACCACCGAGCGAATCGCTCTCCGGGCTGGGCGCGGCCTTCGTGGCTACGGTAAGGGTCGTCACCCGGCCGGCCACGACGTCGTTGGATTGGCGGGCGAGCGCGTAGTTGTAGTGAGCTTGGCCCGATTTTGCCTCCAGCCCGGCGCGCACGAGGGCGCGTTCGCCGAGTTCCAGGGTCCATTCATTGCGCAGGCCGACGACGTCGAGGTCGCGTTGATCGCTCAAAGAAAAAGGAAACCCGTCGAGCGTCCCGGTGCCGCGGCGATTCCACGTGAGGCGGGTGAACGACAGCACGGCCTCGCCGGTGACGTCGCGGCCCAAAGCGCCCTGCCAGCGAGTCCACACGTAGTCGCTGTTATAGCTGCTGTTGAGGGACGGGTTGTTGGTGCGCTGATACGTGAGCGTGTCGCCGGCGTGGAGCGCGTGGAGTGACACGGTGTGCCCGGGGGCAACTTGGTAGGCCACTTGGGCCGTCAGATCGTAGTAGCGCGGAGTGATTTCGTCATCACGACCAGAGACACGGAGGGCGACATCGGGATAGCCGCGACGCGCGGCGGCGAGCCAGCGTCCACGGCCTTGGGCGAACACCCCCAGATTACTTCCGCCGATCCCGGTCAGACTGAGATTCAACGTCGTCTGGGGAGTGGTGGCGGTCTTAGTCTCCATCGTTAACACGCCGGCGAGATGATTCCCATAGTCAGCGGTAAATCCTCCCGTGGTCAGATCCAGCCGGTTGATCGTCTGGGGATCGACGATGGACAGCGCGCCATCAACGTCTTTGAGGTGAAACGGCTCGATCAATTCGACGCCGTCGAGGCGGGCCAGAACTTGAGAATTCGGAGCGCCCCGCACCCAGAAACGGGCGGTAAAATCATCCGCCGCCAGACCCGGCAGGCGCGCGATGGAGCGATAAAGGTCGTCGCCGATTTGCGGGAGCGTCTCCAATTCCGCGCTGGTGAGCGTGGCACCGACGGAGGTTCTTTGCTCGGCGACACCAAACTTGCTGGGGGTGACGATCACCTGGTCGAGCGCCACGGTTGGCTCGGCGCCGAGTGCGCCAGAGCACGAGAGTAAGACTAAGGTGAAAAGGGTTACGCGGGGCAGGAAGCGCATGGTGCGGAATTCATCAACGATGGGAGAGCGAGGAAACTGTGCGAGCACGAACGGGGCGGCGATGCACCTATCAGTTACGACGCTACCTAAAAGCAGGTTTGCGAACGGGTTCACGCGTCACGTTGGATTCGACTTCCACCGTTCCGGGTCTTGAACGGGGTGCGGCAGCGGAAGCGACGTGGGAGGGAGATAATAATCCTGGTTGAATGGGGACTGATTGTTTTCGGCAATCCGCTCGGTCCTGCAAAAGTCTCTTCCCGTGCGCTTGCAAATCACTCAACCTGCGGCGCAATGACTCTCGATCCTACTCGCCCAACGAGCGGCAATCCATGAACCACGCGAAGACTCGCCGGAAGATTTACTTTATGGGAGTTGGTGGCACCGCGATGGGCAACGCTGCGCTCCTGGCACGGGCGGCGGGGCACGATGTGCTGGGGGCGGACACGGGCGTTTATCCGCCGATGAGTGGCGTGCTAGCGGCCGCCGGGATTGAGCTCCACGAGGGCTATGATCCGGTGCGTTTGGAGAAAATCGCCCCCGACGTGGTCGTGATCGGCAACGCGATGTCGCGGGGAAATCCCGAGGTCGAATGGCTTTTGGACACCCGGGCGGTGCGGTTTACATCGTTGCCGGCTTTTTTGCACGACGTGGTGCTGCAAACCCGCCGGAACATTGTGGTGGCCGGAACTCACGGGAAAACGACCACCACCTCGCTAGCGGCGTTTCTCCTGCGTGAAGCAGGGCGTGATCCCGGTTTTTTGATTGGTGGCGTGCCGCAGGATCCGCCAATGGGCAGCCATCTGGGTGCGGAGGGCGATCCGTTTGTGATCGAGGGCGACGAGTATGACAGCGCGTTCTTCGACAAGCGGAGTAAGTTCATCCACTACGCACCCCACATCGCAGTGCTCAACAATCTCGAGTTCGACCACGCGGACATCTTTCGCGATCTCAGCGATGTCCAGCGCACGTTCACGCATTTTTCCCGCATCGTGCCCCGCAACGGCTACATCGTGCTGAACGGTGACGACACCAACCTGCGTGCGCTCGGGGCGATGGGGTGGACCCACGTTGTCCGCGTGGGGGTCGGGGAGAGCTGTGACACCCGGATCGTCGATTTTTCCGAGTCTGCAGCCGGGGCGGAGTTTAGTTTGTTTTGGCGCGGCCAAGTGTGGGCCCACGTGAAATGGTCGCAGCCGGGGATTTTCAACGCGCGCAACGCCGCCATGGCGGCGACGGCGGCTGGGCTCGCACTTGACGCCGGAAATCCGGCGAGCCTGAGTCTCGCGCCACTCGCGAGATTCCGCGGAGTGAAGCGACGGCAGGAGATTCTGTGGTCGACGAAAACACTGACGGTCATCGAGGATTTCGGTCACCATCCCACGGCTTTGGCGGAGACGCTGCAGTCATTTCGAGCGCGTTTCCCCGGTGCGATCCTGACGGCGGTGTTTGAACCGCGAAGCAACACGGCGCGGGTCAAGACGCTCCAGGCCGCCTTCATGCGGGCCCTCGCGCTGGCTGACGAAGTTTACATCGGTGCCATTAACCGACCGGAAAAACTCCGCGAAGACGAGCGCTTGGATCCCGAGGCGATCGTGCAACAACTCGAAGCGCAGGGCCTAGAGGGCTATTTTTCCCAGACTAATGCGGCTTTGTTGCAAATGCTCATGGCGAATACGTTGAAGGTGGCGCAATCAGCGGCGAGCAGACCGAGGTTGGTGGCGTTTTTTACCAACGGATCGTTCGACGGTATTATCGGCGAATACGTCGCTGCGGCGAAAGCGACCGCGAGCTAGACCGGCGCAGCCAGCGGGACGGGCTGCTGCACGGAGGGAACTGCGGGCTGCGTGAGCGCCACAAAGTTTCCCAGCATCGTTTTGAATTTCTTCAAGTCGAGCGGCTTGGTGAGGTGCTCGTCCATGCCAGCAGCCAGGCACTTTTCGCGGGTGCCTTTGCTAATCGCTGCAGTCAGCGCGATGATCGGGGTGCGCCGGCCCCTGGTCTCGGCAGCCCGGATACGTTGGGTGGCCGTGAAACCATCGAGATCCGGCATGTGCAGATCCATTAAAATGGCGTCGTAGGGTTTGGTGAGGGCCAGCCGGACGGCATCGCCGCCGCCGCGGGCGATTTCGGGATCAAAGCCGTGGCGTTGCAAGAAGACCTCCAAAAGGAAACGATTGGTTTCCATATCATCGACGACGAGGATGCGCGGACGGCGAGCTGGTACGAAGGCGCTGGACGACAGTTCGACGGGGGTTTCATCCGGTAGGGCTACGGCTGCGGCGGGTAGGCTAAACGAGAATTCGGAACCTTCGTCAGGCACACTGTGGAGTGAGATGGCTCCTCCCATCAGTCCGACCAGACGTTGGCAAATCGCCAACCCGAGACCCGTGCCGCCGTAGCGACGGGTCGTGGAGGCATCGGCTTGAACAAACATCGTGAAAAGATTTTTTTGCTTCGCGGCGGGGACGCCGATGCCGGTGTCAATGACCCGGACGCCGAGAGAACCAGCCACGGCGCCGGCCGCGGGCGGTTGCCAAGTCAGGAAGAGAGTCACCGAGCCGCGGGTCGTAAACTTGATGGCATTGTCGATGAGGTTGATGAGGATTTGGCGGAAGCGCAGCGGATCGCCGGCGATCAGCAGCGGGTTGACGATTTGGGCTTCAAAGCGGAGCTCGATTTTTTTCTCCAGCGCGCGCGCGCTGAGGAGCCGCAGCACCTCGTGGGCGGTTTCGACTGGGGCGAACGGCAGACGCTCAAGCATGAGTCGGCCCTCCTCGATCTTGGAGAGATCGAGGACGTCATTGATTAACGCGCTCAGACGTGCGCCCTCACCGGTGATGGTGCCGAGGTAGCCGCGCTGGACTTCATCGAGGCGAGTTTCAGCCAAGAGGTTGGCAAAGCCCATCACGGCATTGAGCGGAGTCCGGATCTCGTGGCTCATCACCGCGAGGAAATCGCCCTTGGCGCGGTTGGCCTCATCGGCGGCCACCTTGGCGCTTTGCAGTGCACGCTCGGTGTCGGCGTGTTGGCGAATCTCGGCCCGCATGAGGGCCAGCAGCGTTGAATTCGTGACCAAAACGGCGATGAGAAAGGCGGTGCCAGCAAGGGCGCTGGCTCGTGCGATCAGGACAGAGGTGTGGCGCGCTTCGACGGGAAAATCCATTGCCGTGCCAACCCACTCGGCGAGCAATGCACCGCCGGTGGCCAGCACGAGAACAAGGCAGCACGTCGCGGGGGAAAATTCCTGCTCAGCGTGTCGGCGTCGCACCCACCAGCGACACACACCACAGGTCGTCAAGGCCAAGGCCGCGAGGCAGACCACGTCGAGGCGGTAGCGGAGCAGAGTGTCGAGCTGGGGGGCAGAAAACATCGGGTCAGTTTCTGCGAGCAAGCTGGCGCCCGCTCCTGCCCCGGGCAAAAGGCGGATTTACTTATTCGTTACTTAGCGCGGCCTAAGTGTTGCTACGCGGCGCTGGCGTAGCGCGGAGGTTTTTTCTTACTGCGCCTGCTTCGCGATCTTGCGCGTCACCGGTTCTTGTCCGGCCGGGAGCGCGAGCAGATCGTAGTCTTCGTAGCCGGTGATTTTTACGTTCACGAATGCGCCGACGGGCAAAGTGAGCGGCACGTAGATGCGGCCGTCGATATCGGGGGCGTCGGCCTCGCCGCGCGCGACGCCGGGCTCTTCGATCAGAGCTTTCAGGGTGCGGCCGGTGAAATTTTTGCTCACCGCGGCGGCGATTTCCTTTTGGAGTTTCATCACGCGGTGCCAGCGGGCTTCCTTCACTTTGGGCACGATCTGATTTTCCATCTTCGCGCCGCGCGTGCCCTCTTCCTGCGAGTAGCGGAAGACACCGAGGCGCTCGAACTTCGTCTCGCGGATGAACTCGCAGAGTTCATCAACGTCCGCCTCGGTTTCACCAGGAAAGCCGACAATAAACGTGGTGCGGATGGCGATGCCGGGGATGCCCGCCCGGATGCGCTTGAGGAGATCGCGAATGTAGGCGGAGGACGTTTCACGCTGCATCTGGCCGAGCATGTGATCGCTGATGTGCTGGAGCGGAATGTCGATGTAGCGCGCGACCTTCGGGCACTCGGCGATGGTCTTGATGAGTTCGTCGCTCCAGTGCGCTGGGTGAGTGTAAAGCAGGCGAATCCAGAAATCTCCCTCAATGGCATTGAGCTCACGGAGGAGGGTGGTGAGGGCGGAGCCGCGGGAAGAGTCGACGGGCGTGCGCGGGTTCGGACGTTGTTCCCAGGTGTCCATGCCGAAGAACGTCGTGTCCTGCGAAATCAGATTCAGTTCCTTGACGCCTTCGTGGACGAGCTGGCGCGCTTCGGCGACGACGCTCGCGATGGTGCGACTGCGATGGCGGCCGCGGATTTGCGGGATAATGCAAAACGTGCACGGGTGATTGCAGCCCTCGGCGATTTTAATGTAGGCAAAATGTTTCGGTGTGAGGCGGAAACGCGGCGTGTCGTAGTCGGGGATGTAGGTCGATTTGCCTTCGATAAATGTAAGCGGACCGGCTTTCGCCGAGCGGTCATTCGCGTAGAGGCCTTCAATGATGGGGGCTACTTTTGTGACCTGATCGAGTCCGATAAACGCGTCGACTTCATCATGCAGCGAGGTCGAAAGATCTTTGGAGAATCGCTGGGACATGCAGCCGGCGACGATGAGTTTTTGCTCCTTGCGGCGTTTCGTCATGCCCCGGTTCTGGTGAACTTCGAGGATGTGCCCGATGGATTCCTCCTTGGAGGAGTCGATAAACGAGCAGGTGTTGACGATGACGACGTCCGCCTGCTCGGCGTCCGGGATCACGGTCATGCCGGCTTGGTGCAGGTGGCCGATCATGATTTCGGAATCGACCAGATTCTTGGCGCAACCGAGGGAGATGAGACTGACTTTGAGCATGGCGAGTCGGGGGGCGGGCGGCGGCAGTGAATGAAAAAACCGCGGCCGGAAGACCGCGGTTAAGGGGAGGCTTGGGCCGGACGAAGGCTACTTCTTCTTGGCGGCGAGTTTGGCGCGGGCCTTCTTGCGCTTCAGGTAGGAGGCGCGGCGTTTACGTTTGATGTGCTTGTTCAGTTGTTGACCCATGGTGTTTTGAAGTGTGAGAGGGGGCGATGTTTCATAGCGCACCGGGCGAGTCAAGCGCCGCGCTGGACTTCGCGCGGACTTCGGGTGGGCGGCGCGAGCCCTCACGCTTCGTTTTTTGACGCGACACGGGCATAGATTGAACACTACGGTGGGAATTTGCCTCGATCCCTCGTTTCGTAATTGCCCCAGTAACCATGACAATCTCCGTCTTCCCCCACGTTGCCCGCTTTTCGCTGGTGCTCGCGCTCATGCTGCCCGCCCTCGTGCTCGCGGCCGATGCTCCGAAAGGCGCGCCAAAAAACACGAAGAAGGCCGCCGCGCCCGCCCTCAAGTTTCGCGTGCAGCAATTGCACGTCGACAATAACGAGGGCTGCGCCGTCGCGGACTTCGATCGCGATGGCAAACTCGACGTCAGCGCGGGTGAGTTCTGGTATGCCGGACCTGATTTTAAAACGAAGCGACCGCTGCGGAAACTGGAGCCATTTCAGAAGGACTACCTCACCAATTGTGGTGAGCACGCCTACGACGTGAACGGCGACGGGTTTCCCGATATCGTCAGCGGCGCGTTTGGCGATACGAAGATCACTTGGTATGAAAATCCCGGTGCCGCTGGATTGAAGTCGAGTGCGTTGTGGGCGCCGCGTGTATTGATCGACACTGGCTTGGCGCAAAACGAGTGGACCGATTTCCGCGATCTCGACGGCGATGGGATCCCCGAATACGTCGTCAACTCCTATGGCCCCGCCAACGCCGTCATGGCCTATCGCTTCGCGAAGGGTGAAAAGGGCGAACCCATTCTCAAGCCGTGGATGATTCAGGCTGGCGCGCCGTTCGTGAACGGTCACGGCATCGGCTTCGGCGACATCAACGGCGATGGGCTCGAGGATATTCTCTACGGCAACGGCTGGTATGAGCGTCCAAAAGAGGGCGCGCTGACGAAGCCGTGGAAGCGCCACGCCGACTGGACGTTTCCCCATGCCAGCACGCCGATGATCGTGGTCGACCTGAGTGGTGATGGCCGCAACGACTTCATCTGGGGTCACGGTCACAACTACGGGCTCTATTGGGAGCAGCGGATGGACGACAACAAGGATGGCAGCACGAATTGGCGGCACAACGTGATCGACGACAAAATTTCACAGAACCACTGCCTCGTCTGGGCCGACATCGACAACGACGGCAAGCCGGACCTCATCACGGGTCGTCGCTTCAAGGCGCACAGCGGGAATGATCCGGGTGACAGCGAGCCGGGCTGCGTCGTGTTCTACAAGTGGAACCAAGCGACGCGCGCGTTCACGAAACACATGATCGCCGACAACGGGCCGGGCATCGGTCTGCAGATCCGCCTCGTCGATCTCGATGGCAACGGGTGGAAAGACATTGTCGTCGCCGGCAAGAGCGGGACGCATGTTCTCTGGAACGACGGGAAGTAGTCGCCCGGTGGCGCGGGTCGCGTGAGTGAAATGCGTAACCGGAGTGGGCCAGAACGTGCTCGCTTCCGGAGGGCACTCTCTGACGAACTCGGCATGTCTTTTTTCCTGTAAGTTTCCTCCTATCCTCTATGATTTGTTACCCACGTCTTGCCTTGGTGCTTTGCGTTGCAGTGTGCGCTGCGTTTGCGGCGGAGAAGCCGGCTGCGTTTGAGCTGCGCGATGGCGA
The DNA here is from genome assembly GCA_945871085.1 of Opitutus sp. GAS368. Lineage (GTDB taxonomy): Bacteria > Verrucomicrobiota > Verrucomicrobiia > Opitutales > Opitutaceae > GAS368. The sequence continues at coordinate 27,589 of CAMBVX010000006.1, forward strand.
CCGCGTCGTATTCCTTGGCGACACGCTGATCGAGCGCGAGCAAGCCCACGGCTGGGTCGAGCTTATGCTCACGTCGCGGTTCCCGGAGCGCAACGTGACCTTCCGCAATCTTGGTTGGAGTGGCGATACGCCCGTGGGCGAATCGCGCTTCGGCCTGAGCCTCCTGCAAGCGGGCAAGGAACCGGCGAATGAAGGCTGGACGCAACTTGTGAAGCAAATCGAGGATGCCAAGCCGACGGTGGTGTTGGTGGGTTACGGCATGGCGGCGTCGTTTGAGGGTGAGGCCGGTCGGGAGAAATTCAGAACGGAATATCAACGCTTGTTGGACATGATCGCGAAGATTTCCCCCGGTGCGCGGGTGGTGCTCGTCGGGACGGTGCGCCATGAGACGCTCGGTGCACCGTGGGCCAATCCCGTCCGCCACAACGCCGAACTTGAGCGCACGTCGGCTGTCGTGCGGGAGATTGCAGCGCAGCGGTCGGCGACGTTTTTTCCGCTGTATGATGCCTTGCGCGCGCCGATGGAGCGGGCGACCGCGGCCAACGGTGGCAAGCTCACGGACAACGGGATCCACCTTAATAGCGGCGGCTATCGGGCGGCGGCCGAGGCGCTGGAAGACCAGTTGTTTGGGGCTGGCCAGCCCGGAGCGTGGCGGGTGAGCACGGCGGTGGAACCGCTACGGCAGGCGATCCTCCGCAAGAACGAATGGTTTTTCCACCGCTCGCGGCCGGCGAACATGGCTTACATTTTCGGCTTCCGGAAGCGGGAGCAGGGCAACAACGCCGTCGAGGTCCTGAAGTTCGACGGCTTTGTCGTCGAGGAGGAGAAACGTATTGCGCTGCTGCGCGGTTTGAAAGCGGGGGTGAGTGTCCCCGAGATCCCGCGTCGCGTGGGTAACCTCGTCACAAAATCCACGCCGCAACCGCATCCGCGGTTCACACTCGATGACGCGGTGGAGGTCACCTTGTGGGCGGAAAATCCGCTGCTAAACAAACCGCTGCACATGAACTTCGATCCGCAGGGTCGGCTCTGGGTCGCGAGCTCCGCGGTGTATCCGCAGATCGAACCGGGGCAGGCGCCGACGGACAAAATTATCGTGCTCGAAGATACGACCGGCGCAGGGCGCGCGGACAAGGCCACCGTGTTTGCGGACGGTTTGCTCATCCCGACGGGTGTCGAACCGGGCGACGGCGGCGTCTACGTCGCGCAGAGCACGGAGCTGTTGCACTTCAAGGATACGAATGGCGACGGCAAGGCGGACGTGCGGCGGATTGTGCAGAGCGGCTTTGGCACCGAGGACACGCATCACAATCTGCACTCGTTGCGCTGGGGCCCCGACGGGCGTCTCTATATGAATCAATCGGTCTACACCCGCACGGACACGGAGACGCCGACGGGGATCGTGCGGCTGCGGGCGGGCGGGATCTTCCGGATGGATCCCCGCAACCAGGAAATGGAGATCCTCTACCGCGGCTGGATCAATTCCTGGGGCTACCAGTTTGATGAATTTGGGCAATCGTTTGCCACGGACGGCGCCGGCGGTGCCGGGGTGAGCTGGGCGGTGCCGGGGGCGACCTACCGCACGCTCGCACCCGCGCGGCGGGAATTGCAGAGCGTGAGCCCCGGGGCGTATCCAAAATTCTCGGGCCTCGAGGTGATCCGGAGCACGCATTTTCCCGACGATTGGCAGGGCGATATGATTACGTCCGACTTCCGCGCGCACCGGGTGGTGCGCTTCAAGATTTCCGACCAAGGCTCCGCCTACGTCACCAAGGAAATGCCGGATGTGATGCGCACGACGGACAGCACATTTCGTCCGCTCGACGTGAAGCTCGGGCCCGACGGGGCGATCTATCTCGCGGATTGGAGCAATCCGATCATCCAGCACGGCGAAGTGGATTTTCGCGACACGCGGCGCGACAAAGAACACGGACGCATCTGGCGTATCGCCGCGAAGGGCCGCGCGGCGTTCGCGCAGACGGATTTTACGAAATTGGACAACGGGGCGTTGCTCGATCGGTTGCTCTCGAAAAACGGCTATGAGCAGGCGCAAGCAAAGCGTGTGCTCGTGGAGCGCGGTCCCGAGCGAGTGAAGGCGGACTTGGCCTGGTGGACGGCGAAGCAGACCGTGCCCGCTGCGCGGATGCAGGCGTTGTGGGCGCAGCAGGCGTTGAATCTGCCGGTGGCCGCGCTCGTTGCTGAACTCGTCGTCACGAACGATCCGCGGATTCGCGCGGCGGGTGTGCGGGTGTTGCCGGTGGCGGATTCCCTCGCGCCGCTGACGAAATTGGTGACCGATGCGAATCCGCGGGTGCGGCTCGAAGCGGTGCGGGCGCTAGGCAAAGTCGGGACGGCCCGCGCGGCGGAGTTGGCGTTGACGATTTTGGACCAGCCGATGGATGCGTTTCTCGACTACGCCCTGTGGCTCACGCTGAACGAGCTCGCCGCGCCTTGGCTCGCGGCCGTGCGCTCGGGCGCGTGGAGTTTTCAAGGTCGCGAAGCGCAGCTCGCGTTTGGACTCAAGGCGGTGGAGCCCACCCTCGCGGGTGACGTGCTCGCGCAATTGCTCACGGATCGCACGCTGCCGCGGGATGGCTCGGGTCCGTGGATTGAACTCATCGGCTCGGCGGGCGGTGCACGCGAGCAGCGACGGTTGTTTGAGACCCTGCTGGCGAACGGCTTTGACGAGCTGGCGGCGCCGCGCGCGTTGGCGGCATTGGCTGACGCGTCGCGATTGCGCGGCGTGAAGCCCGACGGAGATTTGGCGAAGTTGGCGACGCTCTTGGAATCGGCGTCGGGGACGACGCGACGCGCCGCGCTGCCCCTCGTGGGTACGTGGAAACTTGCGCCGCTGACGCCGTTGGTGGCGCGGCGTGCGAGTGAGGTGGCGACGACCCCGGCGGAGCGGACAGCGGCGTTGGGGGCGCTGCGTGAATTGGGCGGAGCGGCGGTGATCGCGGAGCTGCGGAAGCTGTCGCGCGGTGCCGCGAGTTCGGCGATTCAGCGCGAGGCCGTCGTCGCGCTCGCGGGCGTGGACCTCGCGGCGGCGATGCCGGACGTGTTGGCGGTGCTCGCGGCGACGACGGTCGAGGCGGACGCCCAGGCGCTTTGGCGGGCGTTGCTGGGGGTGAATGGGGCCAGCGTGCGTCTGGCGAGGGAACTACCGAAAGCGACGTTGCCGGCGGCGGTGGCGAAGGCGGGGTTGCGCCCCGCGCGCGAAGGCGGACAAAACCAACCGCTCGTGCAGGCGCTGATTAAGAGCGCCGGCCTGACTTTGTCCGAGGCGCAGCTCACGCCGGAGGAATTGCAAACGCTCGCCCGTCAGGCGCTCGCCGTCGGGGATGCGGCGCGCGGCGAAAAAATCTACCGACGACCGGAACTCGCCTGCATGGCGTGTCACGCGATCGGTGGTGCCGGCGGCAAGGTTGGGCCGGACATGACCAGTATCGGCGCGAGTGCGCCGACGGATTATCTTGTCGAATCACTGCTCTATCCCAGTGCGAAAATCAAAGAAGGTTATCACTCCGTGATTATCACGACGAAGGACCAGCAGGAGTTGAGCGGGATGATTGTGCGCGAGACGGCGACGGAGATTGTGCTGCGCAACGCGGCCAACCAAGAAGTGCAGGTCGCGGTAAAGAATGTCGCGAAGCGGACCAGTGCGGGTTCGTTGATGCCGGCCGGATTGATCGACGGCCTGTTGCCCGAAGAGCGACTGGATCTCGTGAAGTTTCTTTCGCAGTTGGGGCGGCCGGGTGAATTCGACGCGGCGAAGGGCGGCGTCGCGCGGGCGTGGAATTTATATACGGTAACGAGCAAGAATCAGCACCTCGGAGTCGAGCGGGTCGTGCGCGGTGATGATACCCTGGTAGGCTGGGAGCCGGCGCTTTCGCTCGTGAGCGGGGTGCTGCCGGGGGAACTCATGGCGTCGGCCTATACGGCCATCGCCAATTCACGCGGCCTGTATGCGGCCACGCGGTTCGAAGCGGCGCGTGGTGGAAAAGTGAACTTCACGGTCGGCGGTGGACTGAAAGATGTGTGGCTGAACGGCGTGCCGGTGAAGGCAGGGGCGCAGATGACGGTCGAGGCGCGAGCCGGCGTGAATACGCTGGTCTTGCAACTCGACGAAGCACAGGTGCGGCTGGGACTCACGTTACGATCCGGCGAGGTATCGTTTGTGTCCCCCTGATCCACGCGGGAGGTGTCATCAGCACGCGCGGCGCGCCGAAGGGGTTGGCGCGTGGCACGGATGTCTCGCCCGTGGAATTCGCGAGGTCCGTAAATACGGGCCAAATGCCGATGCTAACCGGGGCAACTGGCAATCCGCAGATACGCTTGGGACAGGCACCGGGTCGATTTGCGGGGGGGAGCTGCGGGCCGGAGGTAACCCATGCTCATGGCAACGACCGTGACCGAAAATAATCTCGTGAGTATTCCGGCGGAGATTGCGCGTGAGTTCGATATTCATCCCGGGACGGGGCTGGCTTGGACCAAGGCGGGTGGCCGGCGCGCTATTTGGCGCGGCCGCCTGGCAGTGCGCGGCGCGCGACCGCTGGATCGGCTGGACGGCGGCGCAACGCCAGCGCGGCCTTGCCCGGCGTCGCCAACCAGGCGCGCACCCCCTTAACCCCGCTTCGGTTGACACGTATTGGCCGGGACGCTTGCCGCTACGCGGGGTGAGATTTCGGCTCAAGTTTGATCAAACCCAGACGATCATTCCTCGGGTGGGCTCCTCGCTTCATGTTGCACCCTATTTTCCCTCCGTCCTCACGCCCGTGCGTGCGTCCGCGACTCCGCGGGCGGTCCGTGCCCACGTTGCCTTGATCCTTCTACACCCATGAGCCTCCCCTCCACGTCTGTCATGAAACCTTCCAAAGAAAAATTTCTCGCCGCGCTGAGTGAGATTGAAAAATTCAGCCCCGCGCCGGTGATCCTCAGCAGTGCGATGAAGCTTCTGCGTGACCCACAGTCGGACCTCGAGAGCATCGCGACGCTGGTGGGCCGGGATACCGCGTTGATGGCGGACCTGCTGCGTTGCGCCAACAGCGCTTATTACGGCGGGGAAAAGAGCACGACGGTTTTTGAGGCAGTGCAGAAGATCGGCCTCCGCGAAACCATGCGGCTGCTGAATCTCGCGGTGGCGCGGATTGTGAGCGGGCGCGATCTCGCCTGCTACGGAATTCACGGCACGGATTTCTGGTCGGAGAGCCTGTTCAATGGTCTGTTCATGCATGTCTTGGCCCGTGAAACCAACGGCACCGATCCTGAAGAAGCCTACACGGCGGGTCTCCTGCGCTTTATCGGCCGGCTCGCGATCAACCAAACCATTGAAAATCTGCACGGCGGTCTGTTCTGGAATGGGCAGGAATCCATTTCGCAGTGGGAACTCGAGAACGTGGGCCTGATGCAAGCAGAGGCGGGCGCGCTGTTGCTGGCCAAGTGGCGTTTCCCCGAAGCCACGGTGTTGGCCGTGGGCGCGCAGGATGCGCCGGCGACCTTGGCCGAAGGGAACTGGTTGGCCGAGGCGTTGTATTTCTCATCCGCACTGCTGCCGCACGGTCTGGGCACGCCCTTCCTGCCAGAGGTTGGGCCCACGTGGGAGGCGTCCCCGATCGTGAGCGAATTCATCAACCGCCATGACCTGAGCACGGAGGCGGTGAACACGATGCTGCAGGCCACGAGCACGGCGTTTGAGGAAATCCGGGTGAATTTTGGGGCCTGAGTCGCGGGGTGGGGACTTGCTTGGATTTTCGGAACGGCAGGCAGGGACGCCTGCCGCTACGCGGAGGCAGAAAGAGAACGAGAACGAGAACGAGAACGAGTAGGATCGGAGTAGCCACAGGCCTCTGTGCCTGTGGGGGTTGGGGTGCTCAGGGATTTTCGGAACGGCAGGCAGGGACGCCTGCCGCTACGCGGAGGCAGAAAGAGAACGAGAACGAGTAGGATCGGAGTAGCCACAGGCCTCCGCGCCTGTGGGGCTCGGGCGGATTTGCGGAACGGGCAAGCGATGCCGACGGGCCGCAGCCTACTGCGCGATCGCCCACTCGTAGCTGACTTTTTCAAAACAAGTGAGCGTCGAGTCGGCGCTACAGTTATACACCTTCACGCCCTGGTGCTCGAGCATCGCGGCCGATTGTTCGAACGCTTTGCGCATGCGCGGATACTCCGACTGGTCGTGCGTGCGCGAATGAAAATCGTGGCCGAAGAAATGCGTTTTTTCGCCCTGGTTCTTCAGGTCGAGTCCGAGATAAAAAATCTCCTTGAAGCCCATGTAGACCGCCACCTGCAGGCCGAAATACGAGACGGTATAGCCGGAATAAATCCCCGCGGCCAGGTCATGGCTGAAACCTTCCGCGCCGAGGAGTTTCAACGGGATGCCGAAGGGGCGATCCGCAAAGGTGAACAGATACCGGGATTTTTTCAGCATGTCGGGGAATTCCGTGAAGATCCGCGCATCCATGGTGCAATGGTAGTGCGTATCGGGAAAAAGGATCGCGGAGCGGTTGAGGCCCATGACGAGGCGGCGGCGCAAGGGGGTGAGATCCAGTCCACCGAGGGATGGACCCGAGGAGAGGATGAAGAGCCGCTTGCCTTCATGGAGATCCTGGAAGTCGCGGATCTTATGTGGAGCCATGGCCGAGGAGGTGGGCGGGGAAGGCGACATATTTGATCATGCGGCGGTTGAAGGTGTAGACGCCGCGGACCATGTGGTCACGACCGAGGATAAATGACGGATACGAGACTTCGAAAGGCGCGGAGTCCAAAACATAGGTGCCCGACCAACTGCGGCCGCTATTGGGCGAAAGGGAAATCGCAAGGGGCGTGCGTTGATTTTCAATCGGATTGTGGATGAGCGCCAAGCGCCCGCCCGCAGTGACAGCGGAGAGACCACTGAGCGGGTTGATCAACGCCGTCTGCTCGGGTGGCGCCCACGTCTGGCCCTGGTCTTTCGAGGCGCTGCGCCACATACGGCCCGGGGCGCTGGCGGCCCGGAAATAGATGTCCAAGTTGCCCCGGGGATCGGCGAGGATCACGGGCTGGATCAGGTCAGGCTGGGTGAATCGGTGAAATTCATCCCAGTCCGCATAAGGGGCGCTGGCCTTGAGTAGAATCGTCCGGTTCATGGACTCGTCATAGGCGGGCAACAGCAGGTCGGCGTTGGGCAGACACACCGGCGGGTGGCGAACCATGAGCCCCGCCCGCGCACCGAGGTCCGTGGGTCGCGACCACGTCTGGCCGTCGTCCGTGCTGGTGAGCAGATGGAGGGCGGCGCTGTTCCACCACGTGTTCCGGAGCGCGACATAGAACAGCAGGAGGGGCCCGTCCTTGGTCTGATAGAGCACGGGGTTGCCCAGGGAGGAGGCCGCACTGGCGAGCACAATTTTGGTCGGAGACCAGGCCCGGGCGTCTTTGGTCCGGCGGGCCGAGACGAGAATTGCGCCGATGTTTTCTTTTTCCGGATACGCATACCAGACGGTGAGCAGGTCGCCGCCGGCCGTCTCCACGATCGTCGCGGAGTGGCCGTGGTGGACGCCACCGTCGGGATTGTAGAGGAAAGCGGACTCGCTCAGGGACTCGCGAAAGAGGGTTTCCATTAAGAAGAGGGGCGACGACGTGAATCAATCAGAACTAGCCGGAATGGTCTGCCTGCGTGATCTCCGCGTGGACGAGGATGAATTCACCCGCCGCCGGAGGTGAACCCTGCTAGCGGCACCTCCGAGGCAGTCGGGAAAAATATGCGCAGGCGGGTTTCACAACCCGTGCTTCGCGCGATTTCTTGAGCGGATTTCTTCCAAGGCGATGAGGAGGCCCAGCGCTTGTCCTGCGGTCAGGCGTGCCGGGTGAAAACTCGAGCTGGCGGAATAGCGATAGAGAACCTCCTGCCTTATCGCCGCCAAATCCACGTCACCCATGGCCCAACCCGGGAATGTCCTTTCGGTGACCGCGCGGTATTCAATCAGAGTAATGTTTTTGTGGCGCTTATCCCGATGGAAATTGGCGTTGAGTTGGTTCACGGCGGCCGCGGGGCCCTCGATCACTTGAAGAAACTGGGTCGCATCGAAGCACAGAAATCCGGTGATTTGGTTCAACGGGTTCGTCTTTTCGGCCAAACGGATGATGTCCCGAATTAACTCCAAGCTGGAGAGGACGGCCGACTCGCTGCAATAAATCAAACGGACAAGGTTCATGGTGGGTAAACTAGGGTGAGGTGGTGACGGGCACAGAAAAGGTGAACCGCGTGAGAAACTCAGTTTTTACGAGTGGAGGAACGGATTCATTCGGTCAGCATCTTGGCGGGATTGGACGCAGAGTGCATTTACCTAGGACCCATGCTGCGGGCTTGAGGTGAAATCGGACGTGGGGACAGGCAAGCGCATCGATGGGTGAGTATCGGCACGGGGCGCGTGGTCTTGAGGGAAAATCAACGGGCGTTGGGGGGGGGGGCGTCCGCGCAGAGGATTTGGAATTGGTGGAGAAGCAGCCCCCGCGGACATCGCGTTAGACCGAGCGCCGCAAGTGTTCGGACTTTGGGTAGCGGCAGGCGTCCGTGCCTGCCGGCACTCGAAATCGGCAGGCGCGGACGCCTGCCGCTACAACTGCGAAACGTCCAATTCTCAAGGGACGTTGGTCTCACCAGGTGCCGAGCCGGATCGCTCCTCGCGGGGAGGGGAAGCGGTTCGGCCCACCGCTACGCGAGCCAGACGCGCACGAGCTTGGCGCCGTCAGCGAGTGAGAACAATTCGCCCGGGGCGTAGCGGCGGCGTTTGGCGTCGGCGGCGATCGTAACCAGATTGATCGCACGCTCGGCGAGCCGGCTGCGCAACTCGTGCGGGACCAAGTCGGGCAAGTTATCCGTCGCGCCGGCGCCGAAGGTGAGGGCGACTTTCGTGGTGCCGTTTTCGACGACGCAGATGTGGAGGGTTTCGGAAAGCATGGGTGGGGAGGGTGGAAGAGTAGCGGCAGGCGTCCCTGCCTGCCGTTCCGAAAATTCCCGATCCCCACAGGCACGGAGGCCTGTGGCTACGCCGGAGGCCGCGGCCCAGTCCACGGGCGCATCGAGAATTTTCAGGTAGTGGAGGAGGCCCTGAAACGCGCGGAGAATAAAAATCATCTCGGGTGGGCCGGCGGTGCGGAACGTCATGCGGTCGTCGCCGAGAGCTTCGCCGAGGCGCTCGCGTAGGTGCCACTGCGCGACGTCGAATTTTCCCGGGGTCGTGAACGGCGTGGTGAGCGCGGCACCGACGGCCGGGAGTTTGGCGGCCAAGCGGGCCAAGACGGCGGGATCGAAGCCCATCTGAATAAAACGCGCCCGGATGCTGTCGGCATCCGGCGTGCCCGTAAGCGCATCGTCCACCAGCCCGCGGATCGCGGCTTGGATGGGTGGCGGCACGTGTTTGACGCAGCCAAAGTCGAGGAGACCGACCGTGGGGCGACCGTCGATGTGCAGGAAGCGATAGTTGCCGGGATGCGGGTCGGCGTGGAGCAGGCCCCACGCAAAGACGCCGGTGAAAAAAAGTTCGACGAGGCTGGCCGACAGGGCGGCGCGGTCGGCGGCGGGCCAGAGTCGCGCGGTGGCGAGCGACTCGCCTTGCAGCCACGTGGTGGTGAGGAGATGTTGGCCGCTCAAGGCAGGCACGACAGTGGGCAGGGCGATCGTGGAACGTAGGGTGCGCCCGAGCTCGCCGAAGCGGGTGAGCGAGGCGGCTTCGCAGCGGTAGTCGAGCTCGCGGCGGAGGGATTCACCGATCTCTGCGCGATACGCCTTGAGGTCGAAGCCGCGGCGGAGATCGCCGACGGGGGCCGTGAGCCAGCCGAGGGCGCGGAGGTCGAACTCGACCGTATCCGCAATTCCGGGATGCTGGATCTTGACGGCGACGGTGCGGCCGTCGAGGAGGGTGGCGCGATGGACCTGACCGATGGAGGCGGAGATGCCGACCGGGGCGAAGGCGGAGAAAAAAATGTCGAGTGGACCGCCGAGTTGGCGCGCGACTTCGGCGCGGGCGGCGGGGGCGGAGAGCGTGGGCTCGTTTTCGGTGAGCCTGGTGAACACGGGATCGGACGCCTCGATTTCGCTGAAGGCGAGGAGCTGGCCGATTTTCTGCGGAAGCCCGTGCAGCAGGCCGAGCCGGTCGACGAGGCGGCGGCGGGCGACGTCGCGGGCGGGCCCCGGGCGCCGCGCACGAACGCCGGCCAGATCACGCGCGAGGAGGCCGAGTTGGGCGGTGCGTTTTAGGGTGGCATTCATCGCACGGCTGATGGGTGGGGCCGCTGGGCGCTCAGGCGTGGTCTCGCGCCCAGCGCCGCAAGCCGCGCGCATGGCCGGTGAGCAGGCGTTGAAACGTGTGGTTCAGGAAACGTTCGAGTTTGGCGGTATCGGCCGCCGGGCCGTGGGCGAAGCTCTGGGCCGCTTCGTGGCTCAGGGCTTGGGCGGCCAGAAAGAGTTTCTTGAGGAGACCTTCGACGGGATGGCTGGCGCACCAGACATCCCACGCGGCCAGTTCTTCGGCGACGATAACCTCCACGGCGGGCACGGCCGCGCGCCGCGCGGTGAGGGCGAGCTCCTGCCGCCCACGGAGCGTGTCGATGTTGAGGACTTCGTAACTGGAGCCCGTGGCGATGTTGCGCGGCACGCCGGCGTCGAGCAGCAAGGGCCGCGAGTTGGCCGGGAGGGTGTCCAGCAACTCGCGGGTGAGCACGGGCGCACGGCAGGCGGTGGCCGCGATGATAAAATCAGCTTGAGCGAGAGTGGCGGGCAGGGCGGCCCAATCGCTGACGCAGCCAGCGCAGTCTTGGGCTAGCGACTCGGCGCGGGCGCGAGTGCGGTTGATGAACGTGAGTGAGCGGTGGCCGCCCTTCGCGAGGTGACGGGCGATGTCGCGGGCAATATCGCCCGCACCAATGATCAGCACGCGGGGCGACTGGCCGGCGGCGCGCAGGGGGATTTCCCGCTCGGTGACGAGGGCGGCGATGGCGGAGCCGAGGCTGGCCGAGCCGCGGCCGATGGCGGTATCGTGGCGGGCGCGCTTGGCGGCCCGCAGTGCTTGGACGACGGTGTGCTGGAGCCAGGAGCCGAGGGTCCCGGCCTGTTCGGCGAGGCGCAGGGCCGTTTTGACCTGACCGAGAATCTGCGTGTCGCCGAGGATCGCGGAGTCCAATCCGCAGGTGACGCGCAACAGGTGTCGTGCGGCACGGGAGCCGGATTCCTGATAGCGCTGACATTGTGCGTGGAGAATGTGGGCGTGGGGCCGCAGTGTGCGCACGGCAGTCAGCAGCGGGTCAACGGCCGGCACGTGGGCGGGAGCGGCGACGTAGAATTCAGTGCGGTTGCAGGTTGAGAGCACGAGCAGTTCAAGGTCGGGCGATGCGGCGGTAAAGGTGCGCATCAACGCGACGGCTTCCTCGGCGGTGAACGTGAGGGATTCGCGGACGGCCACCGGAGCCGTGCGAAAGCTGACCCCGAGGAGATGCAGTTCCTTGCGCGCAGCGTCGGCGGGGGGGAGACGGCAGGCAGGGAGGCCTGCCGCTACGCCGGAGGGATCGGTGGAGGAACGGCAGGCAGGGACGCCTGCCGCGATGGGGTCGTCCAGGGTGGGTCTCACGAAAACGAAGAACCCACCGGGATAAACGAGCGCGGGCCGAAATAGTCGATGTAGCGCGCGGACCAGTGGCTCCACTGGCGGCCTTCGTCGCCTTTCCAGGCGTGATAGTGCCGCACGCAGCTTTCGTAGAGCGCTTGGGCGGGGACGAGCGTGTCGGCGGCCGGGTCGCCCAGCTCGAGGGAGAAATGGGTTTTCTCGTGCTGATACTCCGACCACGGGCAGACATACAGGCGCACGCGGTCGAGCCGACCATCGACCCGGCCGTCGAGGCGGCGATCCTCGAGAATCAGATCAAGGCGATCACGTTTGCTGGGGTCCCCGAGCACTTTGCGGCCAAAGGAAAGGGTGAGCCCTTCGTATTGGGCTTCGGCCGAAGCGTGGTTGTGATAAAATGTGAAGACCATCAGCGCAGGGTCGGCGAGGAGTTCGTTGACGAAGCTCTGATAGTTCGCCGGCACCAATGGCAGGAGGTGAGTGAGGAGCGGCGTAACCGGGGCGAAATAGTCCGGGTCGTCCCGTTGATTTTGCACGTGAGTGCGAAAGACATTGAGGCCGTATTTATTCCAAGCGCGCGACCAGCCCAGGCCCTTGCCCTGGCGTTGCTGTTCGAGGGCGTTCATGATTTTCCGCAACAGCCAGTTGGGGCGCTGTTGCAGGTTCAGCTCGCGCATGAGGGCGGGCAGTGAGAGATCCTCGACACGGAGCGAGTCGGCATCGAGGGGGAGAGTGGCGGTGGACATGTAGGGGCGTGAGCGGGACGGAAATCATCGAGCGAGACACGGGACGGCAGGCACGGAGGCCTGCCGCTACCCGAACCTCGTCACTTCTTGAGATTGGCTCCGTCGACAATCGTCTTGAGGGTGGCGGAGAGCTTGGCGAGTTCCTGGGCGGCGGAGAGGGTGTTGTTGGCGCCCTCCGTCGTGCTCTTCGCGGCCGTCGAGACGTTGGTGATATTTTTCGAGATCTCGGTGCTGCCCTTGGCGGCTTCGGTGGCATTGCGGGCGATCTCGTTGGTCGTGGCCGACTGCTCTTCCACGGCGCTGGCGATGGTGTTGGAGATGTCGTTGATCTGGCCGATGACCTTGGCGATTTCGGCGATGGCCGTGACGGCCCGCTTGGTGTCGCCCTGAATCGCCTCGATCTTGCCGCTGATGTCTTCGGTGGCGGCGGCGGTTTGTTTGGCGAGTTCCTTGACCTCGTTGGCGACGACCGCGAAGCCCTTGCCGGCCTCACCGGCGCGAGCTGCCTCGATGGTGGCGTTGAGCGCGAGGAGGTTGGTCTGCTGGGCGATGGACGTGATGACCTTGATGACCTTGCCGATCTCGATGGAGCTCTCCCCGAGTTTGGCGACGGTCTTGTTGGTGTCTTCGGCGACTTTCACGGCGGAGGTCGCGACGCGGGCGGCGTCGTTGGCGTTCTTGGCGATTTCCTTGACGGAAGCACTCATCTCTTCGGCCGAGGTGGCGACAGTGGCGACGTTCTTCGAGACCTGCTCGGAGGCGGCGGCGACGACGTTGGATTGGGCGGAAGTTTCCTCGGAGTTAGAACTCATCTGCTGGGCGACCGCAGAAAGTTCCTCCGAAGCCGAGGCGAGGGACTGAGCGGTCGACCCGACGGAATCCAAGGTGACCTTGAGGCTCGCCGTGACGGCCAGTTCGCGTTTTTCGGCGGCCAGCTTCTCGGTGATGACGGACCACGTGGCCATGGAGCCGAGGAAGTTTTTGTTGCTGTCGTAGATGGGGCTGACGAGGAGATCGAGGGTCTCGGGACCGACCTGGATGTGGGCGGTCCGGGGCAGGTTCTTCGGGTCGGCGAGCACTCCGCGCTGATAACTGGGGTTTTTGTGGAAGACGTCGATGTTCTGGCCGACCATCTTGTCCACCGAGACCGGCAGGTATTGCTGGATCGTGCGCAGCGTCCGGGTGGAGGCCGGATTGATGTAGCGGATCGCCAGATCCTTGTCGGCAAACATGATGTTAACCGGGGCCTGATCCATCATGGAAATGATGCGGGCCATCTCGACGTCGGTGCGGAGTTTTTCGGTGATGACGGACCACGTGACCATGGAGCCGAGGAAGACCTTGTTGTGATCGTAAATCGGGCTGACGAGGAGATCGAGGGTCTCGGGGCCGACGACGATATTGGCCTTGCGGGGGAGATTTTTCGGATCGGCGAGGAGACCGCGTTGGTAGCTGGGGTTCTTGTGGAAGATGTCGATGTTCTGGCCGAGCATCTTATCCGCAGAAATGGGCAAGTATTGCTGGATCGTCTTGAGCGTCGCGACGGACGCGGGATTGATGTAGCGAATGATCAAATCCTTGTCGGCGAACATGAGGTTCGTCGGTGAATTATCGTTCATCGAGGCATACCGTTGGTTGACCAACTGGAGGGCCTTGGCCGCGGTGGTTTCGGTGGCGAACTTCACGACCTTGGAAGGCACGCCGTCGGCGTCAAAAACAGGGTTGTAGCTGGCTTGGATCCAGACCTCTTTCCCTCCTTTGCCGATACGCTTGTATTCGGCGGCCTGGAATCGGCCCGCCGCGAGATCGCTCCAGAATTGGCGGTACTCCGCACTTTCGCGGTAGGCTGGTTCGACGAACATGCTGTGGTGCCGGCCTTGGATTTCTTCGAGGGTGTAGCCGAGCGTTTTGAGAAAGTTCTCATTCGCGTCCAGAATGGTGCCGTCGAGCTCGAATTCGATGACGGCTTGCGATTTGCTGATCGCGTCCATCTTGCCTTGGAGATCGGCGAGTTGGGCAGAAGTATCATGGTCGATTGCGGCAACGACGGGGGCAACACGGGGAGCAGCCTTCTTGGCGAGGCGATTGGTGGGAGCGATAGCTTTCATGGATTTCGAATTCGGGGCACTGGGAGTGGGAGTGTTAACAATAGCAGCGGCGAGCGGACCAACCGCGGACATGACTTCGGCAATGAGGGCCTTGGAAACGCCCAGGGCTTTCAACGTGGAGGCAAGATGGAGGGCGACCTGGCCGAAATGTTTTTCCTGGATGGGGAAACGGGCGTGGGCGCGTTTCATCTCCGGACCTTTGTAGATCGCGGGGCCGCCGAGGGCGGTGGTGAAAAAAGCCTTCTGCTGTTTTTTCATCCGCACCATGTCGGTTTTTTTGAAGAACTCGAGGAGCAGGGGATCGGCGAGCACGCGGACGTAGAAATGTTCGACGGCGGCGTCGATGGACGCGGCCCCGCCAAGGCGGGCGAACAGGGAGGTGGCGCTGACGGTGGACATATCGGGTGAGATCATGGATTGGAGGTGGCTGGGGTGTTGACGATGTCGGCGGCGAGTGACCCGACGGCGGTCATGACCGCAGTGATGAGATCGGCGGGCACGGTGAGGGCCGCCAGTGTTTCGCGGAGGTGAGTGGCGATGAAGTTGAAGTGGCTTTCCTCGATGGAGAACCGGGCATGGGCCCGCTTCATGGCGGCGCCCTGATAGACGGCTGGTCCACCCAGCGCTGTGCTGAAGAAATCTTTGCCGTGTTTTTTCAGGACTGGCATGTTTACGTGGGCGTAAAAGTCCCGCAGTCGCACGTCCGCGAGCACGCGGAGATAAAATTGTTCAACGGCGGCGTCGATGGCCGCGGCACCGCCGAGGCGGGCGAACAGGGATGGGGTGCTGGACAGGGGGATTTCGGTCGCAGTCATGGGTCGATGAGTAAGTTCGGCTGATCGGAGAGGATCTTTAGCGATTCTTTGATTTAATTTTTGGCCGAGGGAGCGAAGTGGTGCCGGCCGCACGCATCGGGCGGATACTGGTGTCGCGGCCGCGTCCCTGCCTGCTGGGCCGGGAAACTCGAACCCCACAGGCGCGGAGGCCGGTGGCGACGCGAGCAGCGCGGCCCAGCAACCGTCACGATCCGGAGGATACAGCGGGCGCGAAAAAAAGCGGCCACCGGTACAGCACCGCCGCGGCCGGCCGCACACGGACGACGGCCGTCAGACCAACGGCACCGCGTGAAAGCAATAACGGTGGCGGGCGCGAGAGGAGCGCAACGTCCAGCGCCGCGCGTGCGTCACCTCACGGTTGATGGAATGCCGTCGAGGGGAGGGGAGCGCGATGGCACGCACGGGAGCACCCAGATCACGGGTGTAACTCATCGCGTCGAACCGCCGATAGCAGACTGCCGCAGCGATGACCGACAGGGTAAAGATCAGGATAAGCGGGAGCATGGTCAGGCGACTTTCGTCAGTCCGGCGGATGTTTTTTCGTGCAAGTCCACGGTCTGATCCGTGTCGATGATGAGCAACAACCGGTCTTTGAGTTTGTAGACGCCGCGCACGATTTGGCGGGCGGCACCGGTGAGCGTTTCGGGCGGGCGCTCGTAGGTGCTTTCATCCACCTCGAGCACGTCGCCGATGTCATCGACGAGCAGGCTCACCGCGCCGTCGTCCGTGCGAACGACGACGTTCATGGGGAGTTGGTCGGCCGGCCGTTCGGTCAGCACCAAGCGACGGCGGAGATCAATGGCGGTGACGATTTGGCCGCGCAAATTAATGAGACCGCTCACGACGGGCGACGCGAGGGGCACGCGGGTCATTTCCTGAAAGCGGATAACTTCTTGGACGCGCAGGACATCAACGCCGAAGAACAAGCCATCGACGTAGAAAGTGCAGAATTGATTGTTAGTGCTCATGGGAGTTTAGGGTCTGGGGTCTCGGGGTCGCGATCCGCTTTTAGGCGGCGAGGGAGGCGTGGGCTTCGGCGGCGCGAACGAGTCCGGGCACATCGAGCAAATCGGTGACGCGGTCCTGCACGACCGCAGAACCGAGGATGCCTTGCGACGCGGAGGCGCGCTTGATCGTGACGGACTCGTTCACAATGTCGTTGATCTGACTGACGACCAAACCGTAGCTGCGGCCCTGCTCGGCGTAGACGACGACCTGCAGAATATCAGACGGTTCGTCTGGCGTGACCCGGCCGGCCACGTGGTCGGCCACACGAATGAGCGGGAGAATCTGGCCCCGATACTGCACGACTTCCGTAGCGCCGGTGCGCTCGACGCGGGAAACGGGGAATTCTTCGAGGCGGGCGGCGAGCGCCAAGGGGATCGCCATGCGGCGGTCTTTGCCGACGCTGAAGAGGAGGAGGGTCTGACGCTGGTCGGCGTCGGATTGGGCGCGGGCCTTGGTATCGATGACCGGGCGATCGCGGGTCTCGGTGACGACGTTGGCGTGCTGCGCCAAGCCGACGACATCGAGAATCAGGGCGACGCGGCCGTCGCCCATGATGGTGGCACCGGCGAAACTGGAAATGCCTTTGAGTTGTTTCCCGAGCGGCTTGACGACGATTTCCTCGGTATCGTTGATTTCGTCGACCACGAGGCCGAAGGGGCGACCGTCGGCCTGCAGCACGATGATGTTGATAACATCGTCCATGGCTTGGGCGGCATTTTTTGGCACCCCGGCCTTCACCTTAAACTGTTGGTTGAGGTAAGCGAGGGGGAGCAGGTGGCCGCGCAAGCGATAAACGGCCGCGCCGTAAAGTTGTTCGATCCCTTTGCGGGCTTGGGTGCCTTCGAGTCGCACCAGCTCGAGCAGGCTGACCTGAGGGATGGCGTAGCGATCACCGCCGCTGGTGACGATCAGGGCGGGGATGATCGCGAGGGTCAGCGGGATCTTGATTTTCAGGGTGGTGCCCTGGCCGGGTTGCGACTGGAGGTCGATCGAGCCGCCGATTTTCTCGATATTGGTTTTCACGACATCCATGCCGACGCCGCGGCCGGAGACGTTCGTGATTTTGTCTGCGGTGGAGAGACCCGGGAGGAAAATCAGGTTGAGGGCCTCGCGTTCGGTGAGTCGCGCGGATTGTTCGGCGGTGATGAGATGCTGGGCAACCGCCTTGGCTTTCACGCGGTCGAGGTTGATGCCGCCGCCGTCATCCATGATCTCGATGTTGACCTGGCCGCCCTCGTGATACGCGCGCAGGGAGAGAAGCCCTTCCTCCGCTTTGCCGACGCTGAGCCGCTTGGCGGGCGACTCGATGCCGTGGTCGATGGAGTTACGGACGATGTGGGTGAGGGGATCTTTGATCGCTTCGATGATGGTGCGGTCGAGCTCGGTGGTTTGACCGGCCATGACGAGGCGCACCTTCTTGTTCAGCTCGTGGGAGACATCGCGCACGATGCGGGGAAATTTTCCCCAGACGTTGCCGATGGGCTGCATCCGGGTTTTCATGACGCTCTCTTGGAGTTCGGTGGTGATGATGTTGAGCCGTTGGGCGGCGGTCATAAGCGCGGCCTGATCAAACTGCGTCGTGTTCGCCACGATTTGATTGCGGGCCAAGACGAGCTCGCCGACCAAGTTCATCACCTTGTCGAGTTGGGAAATGTCCACCCGGATGGCATTGTCGGCCACGCTGGACTTGCCGGCCACTTCAACGGAGGCGCTGGCGGAAACGGGGGGCGCTGCGTGGAGGGTGGTGGGGGTGGGCGCGTCGCTGGATGCCTGCACGCTCGCGGGTGCGGTCATGACGACCGCGCCGGCGACTTCGGGCGCGACCGCTAGGACGGCCACGACGGGCTCATCATCGTCAAAGAGACCGAAGACAGGTTTTTCAACGGGAGCGGGCGCGGCCGCGATGGCGGGAGCGACTTGGAGTTGAACTAATTTGGCGAGCAAAGCGGAGTGGTCGGAGGTGCCGTCGGTGCCGGTGGCCTCGAGGGTGCGCAGCATACCGCGCAGCGCGTCGGACAGCGCGAGGAGCGTTGTGATCATCTCCGGGGTGGAGTGGAGCTTGCCGTCGCGCAAGAGACTGAGGAGGTCTTCGCCGACATGCGCGGTGTGTTCAATGTGGCCCAGACCGAGGCAGCCGGCCGTGCCCTTCAGCGTGTGGATGACGCGGAAAATATTGTTCATCGAATCCGGACCGGTCTGGCCCTGTTCGAGGGCGAGCAGTTCGCGGTCGAAACGGTCGAGGCCTTCGTGGCTTTCGAGCAAGAGGTCTTTGACGAGTTCCTGTTGCAGAGTTTCGTTGATGGCCATGGGAGGGGAAGGGGTTAGGCGGGCAGGACTTTGGCGACGATCGCGAGGAGTTGTTCTTGGCTAAACGGTTTGACGATCCAGCCCGTGGCTCCCGCGGCTCGACCGAGCATTTTTTTGGCGGGATCGGACTCGGTGGTGAGCAAAATGATCGGAGTGCGGGCGAAGGCCGGCAGCGCGCGCAACTGGCGCGTGAGCTCGAGGCCATCCATGTTGGGCATGTTGACGTCGGTGAGGACGAGATCCACGGGGCGCTGGCGGAGCACGGTGAGGGCTTCCACGCCATCGCCCGCTTCAAACACTTCGTGGCCGGCACCCTTCAAAGTGAAGGCGACCATTTTTCGCATGGTGGCGGCGTCGTCCACGGTGATGATTTTCTTACTCATGGAGAGGGCGAAAGAGCGGAGGAAAAAGGAACCCCGGATGTGATCGCCGGCCGATCAGGTGCGTCGAAGTCATAAAATGCGCGAGGAGGTCGGTGGCGGATAAACGAGGAGCGAGCGGGGTAACGTCTTATCGGCTGCGTGGGAGCCGACTTGAGCGAAATTGTTTTGGATCCATGATCAGGCAGAAAGGCGTTGATCGGGATTCGCTGGATCCGCCGGCATGGCGGATGGAGCCGATGGAGGGTCGAGCCACAGATCAACGACGGGCGCCGGGGACGGTGTCGCGGGAGGTGTGGCGGGGCTGGGACAGAGAGAGTCGAAGCCGAAGAGCTCGATGTCGCCTTGGGCGGGGGGGGCGCCGTCGGAACCGAACAAATCGACGTCTCCGGTGACCGGCTGGGCGGCCACAGGAGGAGCCGCTAAGCCCAAGGCTTGGCGGTGCACCGCCCCTTCCGAAGCCATCGTGTAGTAAGTGAAAAAATGGTCGGTCAAGCCGGTCAGCTCGACGGTGAGACCCGAGTGGTCTGCGGCGGATCGGGCGGCGGCGGTGAGTCCGGACACGGCGGCCTGGAGCTGGGCCAAGGGCTCATGCGCGATCTTGACGAAATCGGCCTGCTCGGTGGCCGTGCGCGTCTGGGCCTCCAGTTGCGGTAACAGTTCGCCGATGCTGTGCAGCACTTTCAGCGCACTGTCCCGATAGTCATGCAGGCCGGCCGTGTTCCCCTGGGCAGCGGTCAGCAGTGTTTGGTTGAATGCACGGCTGCGCTCACGAATGCCGCCGAATGCGATCACGATTTGATTCAGCCCGGTGGTGAGGGAGTCGAGTTCGACGCCTAGGCTCGCGCTGAGCCGGCTTGTTTCCCGAGAAATCGCACTCGTCTGCGCCGAGAGAATGTCGAGCCCGGTGCCTTGTCCGACGTGGGCGGACTGCACTTCGGCGTTGAGGCCGATGAGTTGAATTTCAAACGCGAGATTCCGGATGAAGCGCGTGAAGTGTGACGTCATCCGCCCCACGGGCTCGATGGTTTGGTGGGATTCGGTGGCGAAGTCCTCTGCTTCACCGACGAGCCGTTGCACATCGGCGAGAGAGTCGAGGAGGATCTGGATGGCCCCGTCGACGCCAGTGGTCACGTTGTCGAGGTCACGCAAGGCGATGCAGTCACCGTCCAGTGCGGCCATCTGCTGGATGATACCCTGCAATCCGGCGCTGAGTGTCGCGCCCGCTTGAGCGAATTCGGTATCCATCGTCGCGATTTGCGCGACGCACACTTGACCGGACTGCTGGAGAAAGCGGAGGGTGCGGCCGGCGGCGGCGCGATCAGGAGACAGGGCGGAAACGCCGGTCTCCATCTCCGCCAGAATCTTGCGCGTGTGCTGCAGCTTTTGGGTAAAAATGTCGAAGAACTGCAGTGACATGACGACGCGCCCCGTTTCCGTGGCGACAGTTTTGCTGACGTCGGCGAGGCGGGTGTCGCGATCCCGATTCTTTTCGTAGCCGGCCTTCATTTGCGTGAGGGATCGCGTCAAATGAGTGCGGAGCGCGGCGACGGATTGTTTTGCCTCTACGGCCTTTTTGCCGAGTTGAGCGATGGCCCGCTGCAAGATGCCCTGAATGTCGCGAATGAGTTGAAATTTATCGCGAAACTCGGCTTCGACCTGTTGGCGCACGCGCTCGATTTCCAGGGCGAGCGCCTGAAACATGGTCTGCACTTCGGGGGCAAGGGCGGCCGATTCGATACGAAAGAGTGTCTGCACGTAGGTGAGCGGTGCCAACGTGCGCGCTAAGTCCTGCTCGGCCCCGAGCGCGTGCTCAATTTGCGCGGTGATGGCGTGGAGCTGGGTAACGAGCGCGGCGGTCGCGCCCACGTTGCCCTCGACGAATTCGATGCCGCGCCAGATCTGCTCAGCGGTCGCCTCGATCAGGATTTCGCCGCCGCCTTGGCCAAGGGCCAAAGCGATCAGGCCCTCGCCGTGGTTGACGAGTTCCTGTCCGGTGTTGGTGGTGCGCTCCACGGTATTGCTGACCTCGATGAAGCGGGCCTCGATTTCCCCCATGACCTGATCCAGCTCGGCGGTCGCCGCCCGGATCTGAGCGAGATGGGGTGGCAATTCCCGGCGCAGGCGCGACGAGAACGGCAAGTAGCGCGCACAGCGTCGGGCTAATTTTTTCCGCCAAGCTTGGGTTTGCGCGACGAGCCTCATGGTTTGGCGGCGGTCGCGACGTGCTGGTAAACCGTCGTATTGCCATGGGAGACGGCCGCCCACGCGGGATCGAGGTTGAGCGTCGTTTCCGCGGTGCCCAGAAAGAGGGAGCCTTGCGGTTGAAGACAGGCACGGATTTTTTTCAAAATGGCCTGTTTGGTCGGAACATCGAAATAGATCATGACATTGCGGATGAGCACGATGTCGAACGGAGGGAAAATGGGCCACGGCTCGATCAGATTCATGGCGCGAAACTCGATGCCCTGCTTGAGCTCGTCCTTCACGATCCAGCGGTCGCCTTGTTTCTGGAAATATTTGAACAGCAGAGGAGCGGGCAGGCCACGGTTGACCTCAAATTGATTGTAACTCCCGGTCCGGGCCTGGGCGAGCACGGTGGGTGAAAGATCGGTGGCGAGAATGGAGACGTTCCATTGGGCGAGTTGCGGGAAGTTTTCCCGCAAGAGCATCGCCAAGGTATAGGGTTCCTGCCCGGTCGAGCACGCGGCCGACCAGATCGTGAGTTTGCGCAGGTGGGCCCGCTGCTCGAGCAGGCGCGGGATAATGGTTTTCCGCAGCGCCTCGAAGGGTTGGAAGTCGCGGAAGAAAAATGTTTCGTTGGTCGTCAGCGCGTCGATCGTCTTCGAATGGAGCGCGCTGGAGGCCGGACTTTTCTGCATCAGGGCGATCAGCTCGCCGAGGTTTTTGCAGCCCTGGCTGTGGATGAGCGGAGCTAATCGCGACTCGATGAAATATTCTTTGCCGGGGTCGATCACGATGGCTGCGCTGCGTTTCGCAAAGTCGCGCACGTAGGCAAATTCTAGAGTGGAGATGGCCATGGGAGAGTGTGGTAGGTTAGGTCAGGCGAGAGGAGCCGAGGTGGAAGCGACGCATGACTTCACCGCCTAATTGCGGCAGGGGCAGGACCTTTTCGGCG
The DNA here is from genome assembly GCA_945871085.1 of Opitutus sp. GAS368. Lineage (GTDB taxonomy): Bacteria > Verrucomicrobiota > Verrucomicrobiia > Opitutales > Opitutaceae > GAS368. The sequence continues at coordinate 49,707 of CAMBVX010000006.1, forward strand.
AGGCCTGCTTGCGCGACGTAACCGGGCATGCCCCAGACGACGCTCGTGGCTTCGTCTTGGGCCAAGGCCCGCCCGCCGCGTTCGCGGATATGCTGGCAGCCGCGCAAACCGTCCTGCCCCATGCCCGTCATGATGAGCGCGAGAATGGATGAGCCGTAGACGTTCGCGACACTCCGGAACAGCACATCCACGGCGGGGCGGCAGGAATTTTCCGGGGGTTCGTTGTGCAGGCGGATTCGCACCAGCAGACCTTCGCGGCGGACCTCCATGTGGCGACCGCCGGGGGCAATATAGACACTGCCCGGTTCGACCAACTGACCCTCTTCGCCCTCGTAAAATTTATTGGGAGAATTTTTCCCCAGGCGTTCGGCGAGCATCTTCGTGAAGAGCGGGGGCATATGCTGCACGATCACGGTGGGCACGGGCAGAGCGCTGGTGATGTCGGAAAAAAGGGCGGCGAGCGCATTGGGGCCGCCGGTGGAGCAGCCGATCGCGAAGACTTGGGGGACGGCGGTGCTGGCCGGCGGCGGAGCGAGTTTGATGCCATGTGCGCCGGTCGAGCTGGGGAGCGTCGCGACGCTGGCAGTGGGTGGTAGAATCACCCGACAGTGCAGCTTGATTTTGGGAATCAGTTCAGATTTTAGCCGCTCGATTCCCTCCATGACATTACCGACGTTGGCCGGTTTGGTCACGTAGTCGGTCGCCCCGGCCGCGAGTGCATCCAAGGTGCTGCCGGCCCCCCGCATGGTCAACGTGCTGAACATGATCACGGGGAGCTTGGGGTAGGTCTTGCGGAGCTCGCGCACCGTCTGCAACCCGTCCATCTCGGGCATCTCGACGTCCATCGTGATGAGGTCGGGATTGACCTGCGGGATTTTCTGCAGGGCGATTTTTCCGTTCGCGGCGGATCCGACGACTTCGATATCGGGATCGGAGCTGAGGGCTTCGGTGATCATTCGCCGGATCACGACGGCGTCATCGACAATCAACACACGGATGCGGGGCATGGATGGGGCGGTTGGGCGGTTAAGCAATGGCGCCAAGGACTTGGAGTTTATCCCGGAGCATTTCCTCGGTCATGGGCTTCATCAAAAAATCCGTGGCCCCGGCCTCGAGGGCCTGACCGATATCCTCCATGGTATTGTGCGACGTAATCATGAGGATCTTCATCTCCGCGTAGGCCGGATTGGTGCGCACGGCCTTAACGAAATCTAGTCCGCACATCCGCGGCATGTCCCAGTCGACGAGCACCAAGTCCAACGGCAGATTTTTTTCCAACTGCTCGATGCCTTGAATGCCGTCCTCCGCCTCCAAGATATTGCTGGTGAATTCGAGGAGATAGGACGCCAAGAGCTTCCGCATGGTGCGGGAGTCATCGATCACGAGAATTTTCATTTTATAAGAGTGTGGAGGTGCTTTTCTGAGCGGCCTTGAGTCCGCACCGAAAACGCTACCCGCAGGCAACCTGCAGGATTCGCTGTTTCCTTTCCATCGGCAGGAAAGCGATGGGCTTGAGTAATTTCACCAACGACCGGCGGATTCGCCCGGAAACCTAAGCGGAGAAGGGGCTCGATGCGCTGAATGACTCGGGGCTGGGCCCGATCACCCCCGGAACGGCGAGATTTTCATCCAGGGTGAGAATGAAGAGGTCGGCCAGTGCACTGAGAACCCGATGATGATAAAAACCGGTCCACGAACGGCCTTCAAAATGATCGATCTGCGAAACCCGCCTGGAGGAACTCAAGGTGCGGTGCAACACGATGAGCCAGGCGCGAGTCTACATTCAGCCGCAAGGCGGCAACTTCGAAGACTACAAACAGGAGGACGCTGTGTATCACGCCGCCGTTCAGCTGGCGCACCAACAGTTGAGTTTGCCCGGTCGCGTCCAGGTCGTGCCGCGCACGTTCATCCCCCATTTCATCTTTGGACCGGATGACATTGGGCTCGCCGTCGGTCAGGACGGGTTGGTCGCCAACACTCTGAAATACATGCTCGGGCAGCCGCTCGTCGGCGTTAACCCCGATCCGGCCCGGGACGAAGGCCAACGGTTGCCCTTTCGCGTGCCAGGCCTCGCCAAGGTCATACGGGAGGTGTTTCGCGGCAGCCGACCAACGAAGGCGGTCACGATGGCAAAGGCGTCCCTCAATAACGGGCAATCACTCTATGCCGTGAACGACATCTTCGTCGGAGCGAAGACTCATGGTTCGGCACGCGACACGATTCACCACGACGACCAGACCGAGCGCCACTCGTCGAGCGGAGTCATCATTTCCATCGGAATGGGCACGAGTGGTTGGCTGACCAGCCTGCTGGCCGGGGCGCGCGCCATCACCGCAGCC
>CAMBVX010000007.1 GCA_945871085.1 Opitutus sp. GAS368
CTAACTCGCCGCCCTCTCCACCGCCTGACCCCCCATTCCTACGTAGCGGCGAGCGCCAGCAAGCCGACCTTCCGCATCCACCTTTAGTCGGCGACAGCACCGGCAAACTCGCCGCCCTCTTCACCGCCTGCCCCCCCCATTCTTACGTAGCGGCGAGCGCCAGCAAGCCGACCGTCCGCATCCACCTTTAGTCGGCAACAGCACCGGCAAACTCGACGCCCTCTTCGCCGCCTGCCCCCCATTCCTACGTAGCGGCGAGCGCCAGCAAGCCGACCTTCCGCATCCACCTTTAGTCGGCGACAGCACCGGCAAACTCGACGCCCTCTTCACCGCCTGACCCCCCATTCTTGCGTAGCGGCGAGCGCCAGCAAGCCGACCTTCCGCATCCACCTTTAGTCGGCGACAGCACCGGCAAACTCGCCGCCCTCTTCACCGCCTGACCCACCATTCCTGCGTAGCGGCGAGCGCCAGCAAGCCGACCGTCCGCATCCACCTTTTCTAACAGCGCAAGAGCACCAGCCGGAGTACCGTTCCCGGCCAAAGCACGGAATCTATCCTCGGTCCGTATTGAGCGAGCCGTCAGCCGAAAATCCATCAACCAGCTTGTCCACCGTCACACCGCGCGCTACCCGCAGCAAACGCAGCAAACGCGGCAAACGCGGCAAACGCGCAGGTCGGCCTTAGTTTTACTCGGTTACTTTTTCCTCAAATACAAATCCCTGAAAAGTGTCCCGTGTGACGGGACACTCCCCAGGGGAATTCGGGTTTTTTTGGCAATGAACTTAACCGAGTAATGTGAGGGCAGCTGGGCGACATCGAGGAACCATAAATTGGCACCACCCTTCACAGATCAAAGGTCGTCGTCAGAATAAACTGCCGGGGATCAATGATGCGGTAAGCATAAGGTTGGCCGTCGGGATTCACCGCCACGGCCTGCAACCGACCCCGCTCAAAGACATTTCGCACATTCAACTGCACCCGCGCGCGAAGCTTATTATTGGCGAAACGCAGGTTGTAGCTTGACGAGACATCATAGTAGGCGCGCGCCTTGTCGAAGATCGGTCGCGTCACATCGAGTGAACGCACCACTCCATCGGCCTCCGGCGCGGCCCCGCGGAAACCGATCGCCGCCTGATCCTCCCAGCGGATTGCCCCGCCCACGCCAAAATTTTTCAACCGGCCCTGCGTGAAGTTATAGTTGGTGATCGCATTGAAACGCCACTCCCGCACCTGCGAGCGAGGTTTGCCATTATTCGCGATGGCGAGCTTGAGCGGCGCCGCGACATTCCCGGTGTAGAAATTAACGGGCGCACCGCCACCGCCGATTACGGAGGTCCACCAATTGACCCCCGCGTCATCCTTCACGCCTTGCCAAACGGGGAGCCGTGAATCGAGAAACTGCTGCAGACGAGGCGAGATATTGCTGTCGATCGTTTTTTGCTGAGCCCCCGTCATTTTCAGCGTCCAGTTGCGCGTGGGATTGAAGTTCAACTCTAGTTCGAGACCTTTCGAAACCTGATCGGAAGTCTCCGCGATGCTCTTGCCAACCAGCGTGTCGAGGAAGCCCTCGGGCAACTGCATGATTTTTGCCACCGCCGCCGACGTCTGCGCCGCCGTCGGGATGATTCCCTGCGCGGTGAAACGTGAGTTCGACAACAGCGTCGCCCAGGTCTCAAAATTAAACGAATCGTTCCCGTTGCCGCTGCGGCCCGTATCCATGCGGATCGCGCGCGTCGCGACGATACCCGCATCGCCCCCGCGCGAGTCGAACTGCGTCGTATCATAGCGGCTAATTTTCAGGCTGAGGCGGCTGTCGAGGAGCACAAAGGAAAGGCCGTAGTCGCGGCCTTTGCCGGTCGGATTGGGCAGCACTTCGCCGTAAAGATTGTATTGCGTGATCGCGGGTTGAAAACTGTCGGACTTGTTGAAGTGCGCGCGCAACCACGCGAGCGGTTTCACCACGATGCCGGAGGTCTTGGTGTTGCCGGATTTTTCCAACCACGGGCCCCAGACCTTAAGCGCGTCGTAGTTCAAGAATCCGGTCGCCGCATCCACCGTGGCACCGTTCGAATCGCGGCTGCGATTCTTGTCTTTGCGGAAGCCAAAGGTCGTCACGATGCGATCACCCAGGAAAAAATTCTGCGTCGTCGCGGACAGCGTGCGAATCTCCCGCCGCGTCCGATTGGACGGCGTCACGCCGGCCTCGCCGATCGTGGACGGCTCGTTCACCCACTGGTTCGTCAGCGCGTTGAACCACGTGAAGGGATATTTTCCGCTCAGACCATAGATCGCGGGAGGAGCCGTATCGATGTTCTGCCCCTGATTATCGCCGACGTAGTATTTGTAGTAGGCGCGCGCCGCCGTCACGCCGGTGCGATTCTGCAGGTTGATCCACGGGTGATCGTCGATGATCGCATCGCGGTAGCGGAAAGTCGCCGTGTCGATACGCCGGGTCTCGCCGTGGGCCGCAAGTTTTTGTTGGCCGATCCAGCCCAGCCAGCGCGGGGTGTTTGACGGCGTGAGCTGATAAGCCAGATCCGCGCTCTGAATGTCATTCACGTTCGGGCGATTGAAGAGCGTGGGTTCCGAGGCGGCGAGATACGGACGGAGGAAGTAGGGATTGGCCCGGCCATCGAGGAGTTTTTCGTTTACGTCGACGTAGAGCACGGCGTTCGTTCCACCAATGAAGTTACGGCTGTAGCTGTCGACGTCTTCATGAAACCAGCCGGCGCGCGCCGCGAAAAGATGGTGCTTGGTGCGCACAATCTCCTGCTCGATTTCAATCGTCGTGATATCGGCTTTGTCCTTGTTGTAGTTCGGCGCGACGAAATTTACCGAGGACCAATCGTAGAGCGATTTACTCGTGATGCTGGGCGTAACGAAGAGCGGGAAAAGCGAGCCGCGCAGGCGCTGGAGATCAGTGCCGCTCTCGAGGAAACGAAGATTGGTGGTCAGATTGTCCGGCGTGGCAATTCCGGCGAACGCACCCGTCGTTGGGACGGCGCTCGTGCGATTGACGCTCCAAAAGCGGATATCGCCGTTGTCTACGTAAATGCTCGGGCGGTTGTAGAATCCAGTGCCTTGGGCGAGGAGCCCGAGCGGGAGATTGCCATCTTGCGCCACGGTGAACGGCCCGGTCCTTGCGCCATTGGCGAAGGTCACGATCTGCGTTGTCGGGTCCCACGTCGGACGCCCCACCGCATTCCAGTAGGAAACGGCGTCGCGCGGCGTGACGGAATTCGGCCGACGCGCGTAGTTGTTGTAGGCTTCAAAGCTCCCGCGAATCGTCGTCGTCGTAAACGGTTTGTAGGTCAGTGCACCCTGCTGGCGACGCGTCATCTCGGCGGCCGGCTCGCGTTTGAAACCTTTCGATTCATAAACCGCCGAAACACGGGCGGAGAGTTTATTGCGGATGATCGGCCGGTTCAGATCGAGACTGGTACGGTAGCCGCCGTAGCTGTCCATGCGCGCTGTAAACGTGGAAATTTGCCGCGTGAGATTCGCCTGGGTGCCGATGATGTTGACCGTGCCGGCGGTGTTCCCGAGGCCGAAAATATTGGCGTTGGGTCCGCGCGAAATTTCCACCGCCTCCGTGTTGTAGAGATCGATCGGGATGGATGAATTGCTCGCGAAATTGCCGCGCGCCGTGTTCGCGGTGTCGAGACCGCGGATACGATTCGCCGTCTGGGGACCGCTCTGCACACTGTCGTTCACCCCGCCGTTTCGATCGACGGTGAACGCCGTGAAATTGCCTGTGCCCTCCGTGTTCGCCTCGTAGAGGAAGATGTCGTTGATATCGAGGACGGCGGTATCGAGCATCTGCTGCTTCGTGACGACCGTGATGGAGGCACCGAGGTCTTCGAGCTTCGAATTGAGACGCGTGCCCGAGAGGGTGTTCGAGGCGAGATAGCCTTTATCGGCCCCGGCGTTCACTTGAAACGGTGAGAGTTCGACTACCGTATCCCCGTCGCTGGCTGGCGCGTTCGCGGTCGCGGCCTTGGCGGCCTTCGTCTCGTTGGCCTGTTGTGCGGCGAGTTCATCGGCGTCGAGCTGGCCGTTCTTATTTTTGTCGTAGCGGGCGAGATCCTGCGCCGCGCGCGCCGCCCCGGGCACAGTCGGAGCCTGGGCGATCGACCGGGCGGTGAGCAGCGCAGATAAGCCGAGTGCCGCTAGGAGCGACCGTTGGGCCGCGCGACGGGGTTGGAGTGTGGTCGTCATGGAGTGTAGGGTGTTAAGAAGGGGGACGCCGTTGCGTCATTTTTTCAAAGGTGGCACAGCGATTCCCGGTGGTGGTGCCGGCGCCGTCGGCGCGGCATTTGATCCGCCCCGCCCACTGCGTCCGCCACGTCCGCTCCCTCCGCCCTCGGGCGCGGCTGGCAACTCGTTCGGCAAAGCATCGGCGCACAGCGCGAGAATCTCGATCACCGTGAGACTGGTCTGGGCGGCGTCGTTGGTGGACAGGCCCGGCGATTCATGCACGGGAGTGAGCGATTCGGGGCCGCTCACCAGGCGCGGAGTCGCTCCGCGGGCGCGGCTTAGCGCCGCGATCGCGCGTTGCGCATACGCCGGGTTCTTCGTCTCCGCATAGGCGTAGGCGGCGAGCCGCGGCCCGCCCTGCGCCGTCTCAACATACTGCGCGTCGGCGCCCTCGTTGCCCGTCGTGCGATCCTTGTCGAGCACTTCGCCGGGCGCGTTGCCGAGCCGGCAGTATTGCAGCCAGGCCTTTTTCCAGTCCTCGCGTCCGAGCAAGGGCACCAATTCAAACATCACCTGCGCCCCGCCCTGAATCGTGGAGAGATTGTAGTTCACCGGCACCTGTTTGCCGGCCACGGGATCGGGAATCGGGAAAAGTTTTCCCGTCGCCGGGTCGTAGCCCACCGTCATGCTGCCGCCACCCTTGAGCGGGCCGATCTTGCCGCCGCCGATGTCGGGATTCAGTCCGTTGCGTACACCCGAGCGAATCCAATACGGCATCGCGAGGATCGCGTCCACGCCGCCATTGATGCGGTCGCGCCACTGGTTGTCGCCGGTGCGTTCCCACTCCGTCATCCAGTTGCCCGCGAGCGCAAACCAGTCCGGTCCGATCCGGATGCGGCCGGGAAACTTCGGGTCCTGCGGGAGCACGGGCTGCGCGAGGCGCATCGGGTCGTGCTTCACCGCCGCCAGATCGGCGGTCAGTTGCGCGCGCATCATGTCGCCCGTGCGCTCGTCGGTCGTGAGATAATAATACGGCCGCCAGTGCGCCGCTTGGCTGACGCGCGCTTCCTTCGCGCCGTCGCCCCACTTCACGACGTTGTGCCGCGAACCCAAGCCCTGCATCGGGCCGATGTGATAGACGTTCGTCTCGCTCGTATTGCGCGTCTGCGCCTCCGCCATCCGAAACACCTCGGCCCGGCCCGTACGCAGGAAACTGGTCCACACCCAAAGCGGCACGCCGAGCTCCGTGTTCTGCCACGCGTGCCCGCCCCAATCGTAATACCAAACGTGCTGCGCGTGATTGTAGCTGTGGATGTAGTCGCCGAAGGTCCAGAAACCATACCAGTGGCGCTCGTCCACCTGCTGTTGGTAGAACGCCAGCACGGAATCCAGTTTATCCTCCACCGCCTTCTTCAACGGCGTGGAACGGTCCGGCAGGCTCCATACTCCGAATACACCCGTCGAATGCAGGTAGTTCGGCGACGCCACCAGCAACGGTTTGTTCTCTCCGGCCCGCGCCATCGTGACCATCGCCGCTTTTGTCGGGACTTCGCCTGAGGGAAAGATCGTCAACTCGCTCGTCCGCGCGACGCCGTAGGCTTTGCTCATGCCGGGCTGCACGTCCTCATACGTGGCGTTGAGCCCGTGCGCACGAATGTCGTAGTGCCGCAGGTCCATCGCCGGCGCCTCCGGCGACCAGAGCCACGCGGTCAACTGCGCCGTCGCCTTCGCCGCATCGCGGATCTCCAGCCCCGTCGGAAACGACTGCCAAAAATCCTTCACACTGATCGCGAGTCCGCCCCTGACATCGCCGACAAACGCCAACCCCGAGGCTCGCCGGCCCGCATCCGCAAACACCCACGTGCTCTGCGCATTCGTCCGTTTGTAAATGGTGAAGCCCTCGGGTGAAGGCTGCGACAGCTTGTAGTCGCTCCAGATCGCATGCTGCTCCTTCGCGTTGTCCGCGTAATAGCGCCCACCCTCGAACCGCTCACCCGCCGCCTGCATGACGTTGCCGCCGCCCGGTTGGATCGGCTCGGCCCAGAGGCCGCCGTCCGCACCGGAAAATCGCACGTGCCGGTTATGCGGTGCCTCGCGCATCGGCACCGCAAACGTCAGGCCGACGCCACGGATAAAGTCCTGCTCCTGATCGCCGTCGAAGATCAGCGTGTGAACCACCCGGATCGACTCCTCACCCGCATAAAAATACAGGCGCACGCTGAACGGCAGCCACTCGCGCGAACCGTTCACCGCTTTGTGCATTCCGTCCACTTTGACAACCGCGCGCACCGGCCCCGCCTGCTCGACCGTGACCTTGGCGACGTTGCTCAAAAATTTATCGCGCCGCGGTGCCGCGCCCTCGTCCACCTCCGGCCCGTTCTGCGCAATGCAGACGAGCTGTCCCGCGCGCGCGACTTCGCGTCCGCCGACCGAAAGTGACTCGATCAGATTCGCCCCGGTCGTCCGGAGCCGGGCCTTCATCACACCCGTGTCGATCTCGATGGCTCCGTTGCTCTGCTGGAGCGTCAGCTTCGCGCCATCCGGCACCACGCCCGTTCCGGCCGCGAGCGTAAACGGCCCCGCTACGCCCGCGCCCACCACCGTCGCGAGACCGCTCCATTTGAGCGAGCCGTCCGGCCAGTAGGCGAGCGGCCACGTCTGCACCGGCAACGCTTTTCCGCCCGCCGTCATGAGTGAAAACGCCTGGTCTTTCTTCACCGCACCGCGCGGCCACGGCACCCCGAAGCTCACGCCCGTCGGCCCGCCGGGGGCCGCTTTGTCGAGCCAGTTGACAGCTACATCGGCGGCCGGCGCGACCGCGCCAATAGCAGCAACAGCGAGTACAAGTCTAAAGCAGATCAGGAGAAACTTCATGGAGAGAACGGGAGTTGGGGTGATGCGGCAAGCCGACGTCCGCTGCTGCGGCGAGCCGCGTTCACGTTGTCGCGCCAGACGCGCCGACGCTAGCTTCGATCCGCGCGACCTCGCGCGGCTGCGCGGACAGTCCGAGCGGAGCCGTTACCCCGTAACGTGCGCTCGTCGCAGCCGTCCTGACTGTCCGCTCCCGGATCAGTTGGCAGACTCAACCCTCGCGCAGCCTTCTCATCCTCATCCGCCGACCCATTCGCGCCTCTTCGAATCCCGACCACCCCACACCGACCCTATGAACGCCCCATCGCATCCCACGCCTGCCTCACGCAGACACCTGACCTTCCACGGAGCCCTGCTCCTCATCGTCACCCTCACCCTCAACCTGTGCCCAGCTCGCGTGCTCGCCCAAGCCGGCACCGGCTCCATCACCGGCGCCGTCTCCAATCAAAGCACGCGACTCTTCCTCGATCGCGCCGAGATTAAAATCGACGGCACCACCCGCGCCGTGCTCACCGATCGCGACGGCACCTATGACTTCACCGGTCTCGCGCCCGGCGCCTATAACCTCGTCGTCTCCTACACCGGCCTCGACGCCGAGCAGCGCACCGTCAACGTCACCGCCGGCGCCAAGGCCACGCAGGACTTCGCGCTCACCTCCGGCATCTACAAACTCGGTGCCTTCACCGTCGCCGCCGAGATCGAGGGCAACGCCGCGGCCGTCAACCAGCAGAAAAAATCCGACGTGTTTATCCAGGCCATCTCCACCGACACCCTCGGCATCGTGCCCGACGGCAACATCGGCGAATTCCTCCGCTACGTGCCGGGCCTGCAGGTCAACTTCTCCAACGCCGATGCCAGCACCGTCTCCATGCGCGGCCAAGACCCGGAATCGACCCTCTTCACCTTCGACGGCCAGATCCCCGCCGCCGCCGGCACCCCACCCCGCTCCAGCACCGGCAGCAGCGACGCCTCCAGCCGCGCCTTCGAGTTCAGCTCCGCGACGATCTCCAATATCGAGACCATCGAAGTTTTTAAGGCCCCGCCGCCATGGATGGCACCCTCGACCGGCGGTGTAATCAACGCCGTCACCAAAAACGCGTTTCAGCAAAAGGGCCGCCGCTTCACCACCACCTTCACCCTTTCCGCCAACAGCGAAATGCTCCGCCTCGGCGAGGTGCCCGGCCCCGGCGCTCGCCCCACGAGCCGCCTCAAGCCCGGCGGCGGCCTCAGCTATTCAGAAGCGTTTCTCAACAACACCCTCGGCCTCACCTTCAGCTACTTCGAGAGCAACGTCATCAATCCCCAGCACAATTACGGCATGACCTACTCGCCGTTTGTCGCCGGCACCGTCGCGAATCCCGTCACCGCAGCGTCCCGCTTTAACGTCAACACGTTCACCCTCGTGGACGGCCCGCAGGTAAAAAACCGCCGCACGTTTTCCCTCGGTGCCGACTACAAACTCGGCCAGCGCACCGTCGTTAAACTCAAGACCTCCTACAACAGCTTCCTTAATCAAAGTCGGAGCCACACGTTCCGCGTGAAACCCGGCGTGATCGATCCCGCCTCCACCACCACCGATGTCACGCTGCGCAACACCGGCGTCGATGTCTTCGACGACTACAGCGACCAGATCGGCGTCAGCTACGGTTACGTCGGCAGCATCGAGCACCGCATTGGCGAGTGGAAGTTCGACGGCTCCGCCAGTTATTCCAAGTCCGACTCAAAGGTCACCGACCTGCCCTCGATGATCCAGTCGGTGCAGTTCAACCTCGTCGCCGCGCAGGGCGTCACCGTCCGCATGACCGCCTCCCCCGACACGCCCGCACCCCTCACCCTCACGCAAACCGCCGGCCCCGATCTGTATGACCTCCGGAGCTACACCAACACCACCGGCCTCTCGCTGCAGACTTCCCCGCGTTTCCAAAACGACCGCACGTGGAACTTGAAATTCGATGCCAAGCGCAACTTCGCGAACCTCCGCTTCCCCTTCGAATTTCGCACCGGCGCCAGCCTCTACCAACTCCACCGTAAAAAACAGGCCGGTCAGATCGTCCTCAATTTTCTCGGTCCAGACGGCATCACCGGCACCGCCGACGACGGCCCGAACACCCTCAACGCTTCGCTCTTCGACGGCGCGGACACCTACGGCGACAAATTTCTCTACGGCATCCGCAAGCCCCCGCTCCTCGATCCCTACAAGGTCGCCGACTACATGCGGGCGAATCCGCTCGCGATCCAGGACATCGCCGCCGCCAACATCGCGCGCCGCTTCACGAACAGTCAGTCGATGGCGCAGGACATCACCGCCGCCTACGCCGCCGGCACCGTCAAGGTCGGCTCCCGCCTGACGATCACGGGCGGCGTGCGCGGCGAGCAGACGGAGAATTTTCTCCGCGGGCTCTTCCGCCAAAACTCCCTCGGCAACGGCCTCACCGGCACGGCCCAGCAGCTCGCCCTCTACTCGCAGACCCAACGCGTCACGAGCGATTACATCGACTACTTCCCCAATTTGCAGACCGTCTATCGCTTCACACCCGATCTGCTGTTCCGCGCGGCCCTCACGCGCTCCATGTCCCGCCCCGGCGTCCAAAGCATCTTGCCCGCCACGACCGTCAACGACCTCGCCGTTCCCCGCACTGTCTCAGTGAACAACGCCGCCCTGTCCCCGACCTATGCGCGCAACCTCGACCTGCACCTCGAACTCTACACTCGTCCCGCCGGCAGCGTGACCCTCGGCTGGTTTCGCAAAACGATCACCAACTATATCGTCAATGATCGTGACTCCATTGTCGGCGGCAGCGCGGAAGACGCCTACGAAAATGCCTACGGCGACTACGATCTCATCACCCAGGCCAACGGCGGCAAAGGCCAGTTCGAAGGCTTCGAGGTATCCGCCCGCCAAGGCTTGGCCGCGTATCTGAAATTCCTGCCCCAGGTCGCGCGCGGCTGGGACGTGTTCGGCAGCTACAGCAAGAACACCAAGGGCGAGGCCCCCAATCGTGCCGGCGTCCTCACCAAACCGCTCGCTCCGAATTTCTACGATTGGAACGCCAGTTGGGGCGTCACCTACACGACGCCGCGCCGGCTCGTCTCCATCAATATCCGCAACACGATTTTCCCCGAAGCGATCACGACCGCCGCCTCGACGACCAATCTCCTCCCGACCTTCGAATCCAGCCACTCCCGCTGGGATGGCAGCGTGAAGCTCAACCTGAGCCGCATCTACGCGCTCGAGCTTACCGGTTCGAATCTCACGAATGATTCGTGGCGCAACTTCTATCAGGGTGGCCGCAACACCTCGCGCCGCACCTTCGGCACCCAATACAGCCTCTCCTTCCGCGCCAACCTCGACCAACTCCGCCTCCCCTTCGTCGATCGATAACTCGACCCGTAGCCGGAATCTTCCCCCCGATTTGTCCTCGCAAGCCCGAGGAACGAGGGCGTGGTGATCCAGCTCGCTGGATTGTTCATCGCTGCGCTCCTCGCCCATGACCACACCTTGGTTGCTCGTTGCGAAGGAGCCGGAGCGACTGCGGCAATCCACCGCGCACTCCCCGACGGATGGCCCCAGGAGGCACGGGTGGCGCTGCGGTGCTGGCAGGGGACCACTTGGCAGACACGATTCGGGACGGGCGGCTGGGGAGCACCAAACTTACTCGCGTGATTAAACGCGACCACACGCGTGCTGGCACGACGCGCACCGGCGCGTATCGAGTGCAGACGAGCACGAAGGATGGCTTGGCGTCGGGCCCGTGAGTACTCGATGTTTCGGTCTGCCCAGCCACCAATTTAGCGGCGGAGCTCACCCGTATGAAAGCAAACGTAAGGCCCAGTTTCAAAGCGCAGATCGAAGCTGCGGCGGCGCTGCTCAAGGATTCAACCGGCGGTCATGGGGTCATCACCGCTGCGGGCACCGCGGTGCTAGTAACGGGGAACTCACCGATGGGCGACAGGATGCTGGCGGAGCACCGGATCCTCTTTTCCGCAGCCGACCGAGGGCGTCCTCTCTCCCGTCTGCATCGCGAAGCGCCGGTCGCAGGGCATTTCGTAAACCGGCCGCTCGGGAAAAGCGCCCGTCCGGCCAGACAAAGTTTTGAGCACCGAGAATCTGTTTGCGCACCCTTCGCCGGGTGCGTTCTCCTGTGCGACTCATTTTGACCATGCACCGCTCCCATCACTGTGCCCAGCTCACTCCAATCGATCTCGGCGCGACTGTTTCGCTCCTAGGCTGGGTGGATTCTATCCGCGATCACGGCGGGATTCTCTTTATCGATTTGCGCGATCGCAAGGGCATCACGCAGGTGATGTTTGACCCGAAGGCCAATGCCGCCGTGGGCGAGCAGGCGGCGCATCTGAAGCCGGAGTCCGTGATCGGGATCAGGGGCAAGGTTGTTGCTCGTCCGGAGGGCACCACGAATGCGGCGTTGCCGACCGGTGGCATCGAGGTCGAAGCGACAGAACTAACCATCCACAATATTTCCGATACACCGCCGTTCCCGCTCGACGACGTGGGTGGTGACAAGGTGAACGAGGACTTGCGGCTGACGTATCGTTACCTCGATTTGCGCCGGCCGAAGATGCGGAAAAACCTGCAAGTGCGCCATAAGGCGGCGAAGTCGATCCGTGACTATTTTGATGCCCAAGAGTTCATCGAGGTGGAGACACCGGCGCTGTTCAAGAGCACGCCCGAAGGAGCCCGCGAATATCTCGTGCCGTCGCGGATTCACGCAGGACAGTTTTATGCGCTGTCGCAGTCGCCGCAGCAGTTTAAGCAAATCTTGATGGTGGCCGGGGTGGAGAAATATTTTCAAATCGCGCGCTGCTTTCGCGACGAAGATTTGCGTTCGGATCGGCAGATGGAGTTCACGCAGGTGGACGTCGAGGCGTCGTTCGTCACGCGCGAAGACATCTACGCGCTGTTCGAGGGCATGCTGAAAAAACTGTGGCAGGACGTGCTCGGGGCGGAGATTCAAACGCCGTTTCTGCGTATGCCGTTTCACGACGCGATGAACCGTTTCGGGGTGGATAAACCCGATGTGCGTTTCGGTCTCGAGCTCGTGGACTTCACCGAGTTGTTCAAGACTTCCGGGTTCAAGGTGTTTGCTTCGACGGCGACTGGCGGCGGCGCAATCAAGGCGATCAATGCCAAGGGACTCGCCGATCTCACGCAAGGTGAGCTCAAGGCGCTCGAGGAAATCGCGAAATCGCTCGGGGCGAAGGGACTCGCCTTTATCAAAGTCGAAGGCGGCGAGTGGAAATCACCGATCGTAAAATTCTTCTCGGAGGCCGAAAAGGCGGCATTGACCGCCCGGCTCGGAGTTGGCGAAGGCGACATGATTTTCTTCGCGGCGGCACCGTGGGAAAAAGCGTGTGCGATTTTGGGCCGGATCCGACTGGAGGCGGCGCAACTGCTCGTGAAACGTGGCAAGCTAACGATCCGGCACGACGACTGGAAATTTCTGTGGGTCGTCGATTTCCCGTTGATGAGTCACGACGAGGCGGAGAACCGTTACGTCGCGACGCACCATCCGTTCACCGCCCCGGTCGCGGAGGATGCGGCGTATCTCGACAGCGACCCGAAGAAAGTTCGTGGTCAGCATTACGACGTCGTGCTGAACGGCATGGAACTCGGCGGGGGCTCGATCCGCATCCACAATCCGGCGATGCAGAAAAAGATTTTTGAAGACGTGCTGAAAATCCCGGCCGATGTGGTGGAAAGCCGCTTTGGCTACATGTTGAAGGCGTTTACCTATGGCGCGCCGCCGCACGGTGGCATCGCGTTCGGTTTGGACCGCATGTGCGCCTTGCTCTGCGGCACGACGAGCATTCGTGACGTGATCGCGTTTCCGAAAACCCAAAAGGGCCAGGATCTCATGGCGCAGAGCCCGACCCCCGTCACGGCGAAGCAATTGAAGGAACTGCATATTGCGACGGTGATGCCGGAGTGAGGCGGGCCGACGCACGAGGGCTCGTGCGCTTTCGCAACCCGTCGGCGTGGACCGGATCCTAGCTTGCGCCGGCGGGGAGAATTTTTAGGCTACCGCCGAGCTCATTCAACCCAGCACTTTCCCATGAAACTCATCATCGCCATCATCAAGCCATTCAAACTCGAGGAAGTAAAAGAAGCGCTCGCCGAAGCCGGAATTGAGGGAATGACGGTCACTGAAGTCAAAGGCTTTGGCCGCCAAAAGGGACATACCGAGATCTATCGCGGGAGTGAATATACCGTCGATTTTCTGCCTAAGGTGAAAATCGAAGTGGCCGTGGCCGATGAGGTTGCCGGCACCGCAGTCGACACGATCGTCAAGGCGGCGAAGACCGGAAAGATCGGCGATGGAAAGGTATTTGTGCTCCCGTTGGAGGAAGTGGTGCGCATCCGCACGGACGAGCGGGGCGAGTCGGCGGTCTGAGGACCGGAACGGGGCGGATGGGTCGGTTGACGGTTGTAAGCGGAGGGGCGGCTTTCCCAGCCCCCGCGCACGGCGACAGGGGGTGTCCGGCCGGTGCGGCGGAAGCGCGACCTGCGCAGAGACCGGCAAGCGGGAGCTGGCACCTCCCGAAAAACGATCGCTTCGACTTGGCTTGCTTGAGGGGTCGGAGACGCCCCGTGGGCGCTGTCATAAACTTTGCGCGCCCCCTTCATCAAAGTCGTGACTAGCATGAATAATAATACTGAGTGGGTTGCCCCCTATGCGAACGCCCACGCCTCATACTCACCTTCGTCGGATGCTGCTCTCATTTTTTTTCGCACTGTTTTGCCCGCTCTGGGCACAAGGCGAGTCGGCAGCGGCAGCGCCGGCGGCGCCAGTCGCACTGACTCCGACGGTGGAGCAGCGGTTGGCGAGTCTGGAAGCTTATCTGGCGAATACTGATCCGACCGCGGCGCTCAAAAATGCCCAAGGCAAAATCCCGCCGGGGCTGAGCACTCCCGGCGCAGGTGTCGCTGGACCGGGCCACAACGCGTGGATGATGGTCAGTGCGGTGCTCGTGCTTTTCATGACGCTGCCGGGCTTGGCGCTTTTTTACGGCGGTTTGGTGCGGGCGAAAAACGTGCTTTCGATCATGGGCTGGTGTCTGGGCATCACGAGTTTGGTGACGGTGCTGTGGTGGGCCGTGGGTTACAGTCTGGTTTTTGGTCGAAGTTTCGACAGCCCCTACCTCGGAGGTTCGGAGCATTTCTTTCTCAAGGGGGTGGGTGGTGCGCCCAATCCGAATTATTCTTTTTGGGTTTCGCACAATGTCTTCGCGATGTTTCAGCTGATGTTCGCGATCATCACGCCGGCCGTGATCGTCGGCGCGGTGGTTGAGCGCATGAAGTTTTCCGCCGTGCTCGCGTTCACCGCGCTCTGGGTCCTGGTGGTCTACTGTCCCCTCGCGCATATGGTGTGGGGCTCGAATGGATGGATGAACGGCCTGGCCAATCCCGCAGCCTCGATCAAGGCGATTGATTTTGCCGGCGGCTTGGTGGTGGAGATGGCGTCGGGGTGGTCGGCGCTGGTGTTGTGCCTCGTGCTGGGCCCACGGCTGGGATTCGGTAAAACGCCGATGCCGCCGCACAGCTTGGTGCTATGTATGGTGGGGACGGGACTCCTATGGGTCGGGTGGTATGGATTCAACGCGGGGTCGGCGGTGGCGGCGGACGGCATCGCTGGGAGTGCCTTCATGGCAACGACGATCGCCGCCGCGGTGGCCGCCGGCACTTGGGCCGCGTTGGAGTTTTTAGTGCGCGGCAAGGCCAGCGTGCTCGGCTTCTGTTCGGGGGCCGTGGCCGGACTCGTCGCGATTACGCCGGCGTGCGGTTTCGTCGATGCGTCGGCGGCGGTGTGGGTGGGGCTGGCCGGCGGCGCGTTGCCTTTTTTCGCCTGCACCAAGCTGAAGGGTTGGCTGGGCTACGATGACGCCTTGGACGTCTTTGGCGTCCATGGGGTGGGCGGCACGATTGGAATGCTGCTCACCGGCGTTTTCGCCGATGTCGCGATTAACGGAAATCTCGCCACCAACCTGAGCGGTGCAGTCGGCCGCACGCTTTGGATTGAGCAGCTCAAGGGGATGGGCGTCGCGTTTATTCTGGCGGTTGGTGGAACGTTAGCCATCGCGCTGACGCTCCGTGCAACCATGGGCCTGAGACCGACGATCGAGGCAGAGCAGGAGGGGCTCGATCTGACCGACCACGGCGAGCACGGCTATATCTACGATTCCAGCAACATCTGAGCTTCGCTCGAGAAACTCGCCGGTGGATTTTTTCCGATCCGCGCTGCGTGACTCGCCGCATGATTCGCCAAATTAGAAATGCCCAGGGGGAGCAACTGGACTGTGCGTTTCAAGCGGGTGCGCCGGGTGCCACCCAGCTCGTCGTGATCGGACACGGCGTGACCGGGCACAAAGACCGGCCCTTTCTCGTCGCGCTGGCTGCAGGGCTAGCGGGCGCGGGGATTCCGGCGCTGCGGGTTTCGTGGTCCGGCAACGCGGGTTCCGAGGGCCGCTTCGCGGACTGCACGATATCTAAGGAGGTCGCGGACCTCGGGGCGGTGCTGGATGCGTGCGCGGGCTACGAGGTCACTTACGCCGGTCACAGCATGGGGGGCGCGGTCGGGGTATTGCGCGCGAGCCGGGACCGCCGCATTCGTCGTCTGGTGTCTCTTGCGGGCTTGGTGCACACGCGAGCTTTTGCGGAACACCACTTCGGCGCTCTCACGCCCGGCAACGATCTCATGTGGGGGAAACCGGGCTGCGTGCTCTCGGCCGCTTACATGGACGATCTTCGTCGCATCGGTTCGGTCATCCGACAGGCCGAGGAAATTGCGGTGCCGTGGCTGCTCGTGCACGGCAATGCTGATACGCTCGTGACGGCGCAGGATTCCCGCGACGCTTTGGCCCAGGCTCGTGGGCCGAAGAAACTCGTCGAGCTCGATGGCTGCGATCACGTCTGGGAACCGGGCTTCACGCCACGGATGGTAGAGACGGTCGTGGCCTGGTGTGCGAAAATGTAGGGTGCCGGCGCGGTCAGGCCAGCGGTGGCGCGCCGTCCCGCGGAGCGCCGTGGACCGGGGGCGACGGCGACATCGATCGCGACGCGCGGGACGTGAGCTGATCACCTGCCCTCGCGTGGATTATGCTCGCCTGTGCGTCCCCGGCCGCCGTGCTTTCCCTGCAAAATGAACTCATCCATCAAACTATTGCTCTGGGGAATCGCCCTGTTGGTTGCTGGCCCGACCACGCTGGTCCGCGCAGGCGTGGCGACCGGCAAGCCCGTGCCGGAATTTACGTTCACCGACCTCGCGGGAAAGACGCACCAACTCACGGATTTTCGCGGCAAGGTCGTCGTATTGGAATGGCTCAATCCGGCGTGTCCCTACGTGGTGCGACACTACCGGAGCGGCAATATGCAAAGCACGCAGGCGGCGGCAGCCGCCGACGGCGCGGTTTGGCTGCAGGTGAATTCTACGGCGATGGGCGATCTCGATCCGGAAAAATCTGCGGAGTGGCAGGCGAAGCAGGGCGTCGTCGCCAAGGCCTACATTCGCGATCAGAGCGGGAAATTGGGTCGACTGCTCGGCGCCCAGACTACGCCGCATTGCTTCGTAATCGGCCGCGATGGCACACTCGTATACCAGGGAGCGATCGACGATCAATCGCAGGCCACGCAGGCGAACACCCCCGCGGCGCACAATTACGTGAAGGCGGCTCTGGCAGCCTTGAAAGCGGGCCAGCCAGTGGCAAAAGCGACGACTCAACCCTACGGCTGCGGCGTCAAATACGGCGACGGCAGGTAAGTTTTGAGCGCACGGAAATTGAAAAATTCGTCGATCAATATCCCGTCGAAAAAAGCGGTGCCGCTGCCCACGCGCGCGGGTGTCAGCCCGAGCTCCGTGGTTCTGCCGACGGGGCCGTGGCCGACGATTCGAGATTTTCTTGTGCAACGTTTTCCCGGGATCTCGGCCGAGACTTGGGCGGCCCGGATTCAAGCCGGCGAAGTGCGCGATGAGCAGGGCGTGACGGTGAGCGCGGAGCGCACCTTTCAACCTCAGTTGCGCATCTACTACTACCGCGCGCTGGCTGCGGAGCCGCGGATCCCGTTCGACGAAGAGGTGCTGTTCCAAGACGACTATCTGGTGGTAGCCGACAAGCCCCACTTTCTCCCGGTCATTCCCTCGGGGCGCTATGTGCAGGAAACGCTCTTAGTGCGGCTGAAGCGGAAACTTGGCCTGGACGCGCTCTCACCGATTCACCGCATCGACCGGGAAACTGCCGGGCTTGTGGTCTTCACGATTCAACCGGCGACGCGCGGCGTGTATCAAAATCTCTTTCTGGAGAAATTGATTGAGAAAAAATACGAGGCCATCGCGCCGTGGCGGCCGGAGCTCAATTTGCCGCTGACCTACCGGAGCCGACTCGAGGAAAATCCCGAGCGATTCATGCAGGTGAGGGAGGTCGCCGGCGAAGCCAATGCTGAGACGCGGATTGAGCTGCTGGAGGTGCGCGGAGCGTTGGCCCGCTACGGCCTGTCGCCGGTGACGGGGCGCAAACACCAGTTGCGCGCCCACTGTGCAGCGCTGGGGATTCCGATCTGCCACGACCAAATCTATCCGGTCCACTTACCGGAAAACGCCGACGACTACACCAAGCCCCTGCAACTCTTAGCCAAATCAATCGCGTTTCCCGATCCAATCACCGGTGAACGGCGGAGCTTCACGAGCGAGCGAACACTGGAGCGGTCGTTCTGTGCCTCGAACTCACCCGGTTGGCGTCGGACGGGCTTGGGCTTATAGTGGTTCCTCTGTTTTCAGCCGTTAAATCCGGCGCTGAGCGCTAGGCCCCCTCACTGTAATATTGGGAGGACATTGAGTTCCTCAGATCGGTGTCGCGGCTGGCGTCCCTGCCTGCCGGTCTGGCGGACGTGCCGCAGAACCGCACAGGCACGGAGGCCTGTGGCCACCGCCGGCCCAATCCTCAACCCAACGGAAACAGCGCGGCACCCTTATTGTTTCTGTGGCGCGCCGCTGGGGTGGTGGGTATGCGCGGCGGGTTCTACGCTGTAGGCCCCGCAGACAATTTTCCAACCCTCGTCGGTTTTGAGTAGCGTGAAACAGTCGGTGCCATTGTGGGAGAATTTCCCGCCGCGGTAAAAATCGTAGCGGGTCCAGACCACTGCGATCCGGCCATTGAGCTGGACGGTGGGTGTCCACATGCGCTCCAGCCACGTCTCCTTGAGCGTGGCCAATTCTGCGATGGCGGTTTCGACCGGACGCTGGCGCAGCGTGCAGCCTTCGGGCCGAGCGCGGCCGGAAGTAAACTGCGCCCCCGGCTGGCAAACGGCGCGCAGTTCGTCGCCGTTTTTGTGGTGCAAATCGTCGAAGAAGCGCTGCACCACCGCGACGATCGCCACGGTTTCGTCGTCGGTCGAAGCGGGCTCGGCGGCCGAGCTGGCCCGGAAGAGTCCAACAAGCAGAGCAAGGATGGCGCGCGGGGCTTTCATCCGTGGGAGTAGCGGAGAGCGAAAGTCCCGGCCCGGCAATCGCCGGTCGCTCGCACGCCAAATATTCCCTCTGGTCATCGACGGCACGGCCGACAATCGTCACGTGCCCATGAGTCGAGAAATGTGTTACCGTTGTTATTGGCCGTTGCACCATTGTTGGTGTGGCTCGATCACGCCGATGCCGACGCGCACAAAATTTGTGTTTCTCATGCACCCTTATGAGTTCAAACGGGTGAAGGCGAACACCGGCCGACTCACGCATCTCTGCCTACGTGACAGCGAGCTTCACCTCGGCATCGGCTTTGACGAACACGAGGCCGTGCAGGCGTTGATCAATGATCCGGAGAACTTCCCCGTCCTGCTCTATCCGGGCCGGGGCGCGAGGGATCTTTCGCAAGGGGAACTCCACGCTAGCGACTTCGCGGGTCGGCGGCTCGTGGTGTTCTTGCTCGATGCCACTTGGCGACTGGTCCGGCCGATGTTTCGCACTAGCCTCAGTTTACAGCGTCTGCCGCGTATCATGTTTTCAAACGCGGCGCCGAGCCGCTACGTGATTAAACGGCAGCCGGAGCCGGGCTGCCTCTCGACGCTCGAAGCCACGCACGAACTCCTCCTCGCACTCGATCGCTCTGGGCTCGAGCACTACGCGCAACCGGAGCAACTGCTCGGGCTGTTTCAACGCATGCAGGAATTTCAACTCCGTTGCACGGCCGCTAACCCACGTGGTCGCGATCGCCGGTCAAGTCCTCGCGCGCCAGCTGAGCAGCCGGTCATCAAAACGGACGTGACGCCGAAGCGACGCAGGATTTTCCCGGCGGCTGCGGCGAGCTGACGGGGCTTGGGGTGAGTGGACATGATGATTGAGCGCCGACGGTCACGCTCACCGTCGCCGCCGGCGCGAGGATTTTGCGGGACTGACTGAAACAAGGGCAATTTGGGCTCGAGTCCGTTTTGTGAGAGTGCGCCGATAGAATATTTTCGCCCGCAGCGGCGCCGGTTTTTCCTTAGCCGTGAAACGCCGCTCGGTTACGCTCCTGTTGATCGCATGGTTGCTCGTGAAGGCGTTGCCTGCGGCCACGCCGGCCAACGAATTTTTGCGCTACGTCTATGGCGCGGAGGGAATCCTGCTCGAAAAATATTGCTGGGCCCACGACGATCTCTGGATGTTGCACGGTCGGGCGAATCCTGCCGGCCTTGCCCAACTGGACCAGGAGAAGGTCAAACATGGAACTAACGAAGTGATTTGGGAGAATATCCAGGGGGCGGTCTGCATCGTGGAGATTCGTGAGGGCAAAGCGGACCCCGCGTTCATGCTCGATCAGACCTATGGGCGGCACCGGCAACTCGTGCTCCAGTTTATCTACGCCTCGTTGCGGCACGATCTGGATCTGCTCAAGGGTATCACAACTCAAGTGAAGAATATGGATTTGGGGCGTCTGAAAGAGGCCCCCCTCCAGGCGACATGGATGTGTATCAGGATCTCATCATCGCGATGCCCGTCGTGCGGGTCAGTCTGCCCGCGGCCGACAAAGTGTCGCGGAGTGTGAGCTATCGGGTGCCGCTGGGGTCGAAAGGATTCACGGTGCGTCTGGTTCGGAAAAACGGCGCTTGGCAGATCGATACGGACGCCAAGGTGAAAGTGCCGCTAGAATTTTTCTTCCAGTAATTTAGCGACGGCCCGTCGTCCAGCGCAGGTCGCCACAACCGTCTGCCGCCGCACCCTAAATTCCACCGAGCAGTCGGAGAATACTTGATGGGCCGTAAGCGATTAGGAATCCCCTGTGCGAAGCGTCCCAACGGGTTGTTGGGCTGGCGTCATTTCGGCGCCGTGGACGGGAGCCGTGGAGGGATCGGACTTGGCCCCTAGTTGAGTCCCGAGTTCATTAAATTTACGCTGTTGGCGGGAATGGTTGAAAGGAACAGGTCCAGCCACGTGCGCACTTCAGCCTGAGGTTCCTTTAATGGTGCTTATGATCGTTCCCCTTCCGCCGGCGAAGAGCCTTGCGATGAGCCGAGCCGAACGCCCCCGTCATACCAGCCGGCCCGATTCTGGCGTTGGAACAAATCTGCCAACGTCGATTTTCGATGGTCGGCCTCACGACGGATTCCGGCAGCAACCACGCGCTCGGTGGAGGGCTAATTCATGGTGTGTTGACCAGCGAACAAATGCCGAGGCGATCGGGCGGGCTTCATCATTCCGGCGGGTGCTGCCAGCGACCCACCGTTCAGTCATTCGCCGCGTTCTTTTTCTTGCCGCCCTTGGCACCGCCGCCAGCACGGTTCGGGGTCCAGGTGGGATCGATCAGTTCACTATTCCATTTGTCCCACGCGGCGGCGAGTTGGCGGAAGCGCTCCGGTTCCTTGTCGGCGAGGTTGTTCGCCTCACCGCGATCGGTTTTCAGATTGTAGAGCTGGGCGCCGGTCGTGTTCGACTTGCTGGTTGGCCCACCGGCGTTGGCGCCGCCGCCCACGGCCTTCACGAGTTTCCAGTCGCCCAGGCGGATTGCGATTTGATCGCCGAAGCGCCAGTAGAGCGCGGCATGCGGGGCGGCGGGATTCTCGCCGCGCAGAAACGGCAGCAAGTTGACGCCGTCGAGTTTCCACTCCGGTTTCGCGGCGACTCCAGCAGCGGCGAGCGCGGTGGGAAGAATGTCGAGTTGGATCACGGGCCGCGCGTCCTCGCGACCGGCGGGGAGGTGGCCTTTCCACTGCACCATGAAGGGCACGCGGATGCCACCCTCCCAGGTCTGCGACTTGAAGCCGCGGAGGGGTCCGTTGCTCGAGGTGATCGAGGGCGTCGGGCCGCCGTTGTCGCTGAAGAAGAAAATCAACGTGTCCTCTTCCAGCTGCAACTCACGGAGCTTGGCCAACACCGCGCCGATGTTGTCGTCCATGGCGGACAGCATGGCTGCGAAGGTGCGGCGCTTCGTGTCTTTGATTGACGCGAACCGGCTGAGGTATTTTTCGGTCGACTGCAGCGGCGCGTGCACGGCGTTGAACGGCAGGTAACAGAACCACGGGCGGTCGCGGTGACGCTCAATGAACGCGATGGCCTCACGGCCGAAGGCGTCGGTGGTGTAGTCGAGTGAGTTGACGGGCGTCGTGCCGCGCTGGATCGGGTTGCTCTTGTCGCTGGCGGCGTCGAGGTAGGAATGCGCGCCACCGAGGAAGCCGAAGAATTCGTCGAAGCCGCGCTTGAGCGGATGAAATTGCGGCTCGTAGCCCAAATGCGATTTACCGAACCACCCGGTCGCGTAGCCGACCGTCTTCAACCGGTCGGCAATGGTCGTCTCCTGGAGTGACAGTCCGAAATTCTTCACCGCCGCCTCGGCGGGTCCGGGATTGAACTCGTGGCCGAACCGCTGCTGATAGCGGCCCGTCATGAAGCCAGCGCGAGTGGGGCTGCAATACGGCCCACTGACGTAGCCGTTGGTGAACCGGATGCCGTTCTTCGCGATCGAGTCGATGTGGGGCGTGGGAATATCCCGGGTAAAACCTTGGCACGTGAGCTCACCCCAACCGAGATCGTCGGCGAGGAGGACGAGGACGTTGGGCTTGCGTTCGGCGGACGAGGCGACGGAGGCGAGCGTCGCGAGGACGCCGGCGAACAGGAGCGCGAGGGATATTTTCATTTTCAGGGGAAGTTTCGAAACGGAAAAGGCGGAGGTGAGCGCAACGAGGAGGCGCGATTGCGCCGCTTACTTCGTCTTCGGCACGAAGGGGCGCACCGCAGCCACGAGCAGTTTGTAGCCCTCGTCGTTGAGATGCAGCAGGTCGGCGACGAAGATTTCGGACCGCACCTTGCCCGCGGTGTCGAGGGTGAGGGTGCGGGTGTCGATGTAGGTCAGGCCGCGCTCGGTCTTGCAGTAAGCGGCGACGAGATCGTTGAGCTGGTTGCCGGCGGCGACTTGTTCGAGGCGCTTGATCGAGGGCGAAAGGCTGATGAAGAAGATGGGGACGTTGGGTAGTTTGCCGCGAACATTGACGACGAAGGCCTTAAAATCAGCGAACACTTGCTCGACGGGCCAGCCGGCGTTGAGGTCATTACCGCCGGCGCGGAGGAAGATCGCGCTGGGCGCGTAGGGAAAGATCATCCGCTCGGCGTAGTGCGTGCAGTCCTTGATCTGGTTGCCGCCGAAGCCGCGATTGACGACGGCGGTCGAAGGAAAATCGACGGCGAGCGACTTCCATCGTACGATGGTCGAGGAGCCGACGAAGAGCACGGCACCCTGCGGAGGGGGATTGATTTTGTCCGCGGCTTCAAAGGCAGACACAGCCTTTTCCCATTTTGAAAAATCGTTGGACGCGGGTTTCGGCTTCGGCCACGTGGGCGCCGCCGTTTGCGCGCCGAGCGAGAGAGGCAGGAACACGAAGGCGACGAGGGAAGAGAGCAATCGGCGGAACATAAAATGCGGTGGGGTTGGGGCTTCGCGCGAAACCATCCTGCGGAACGAAGGCGGAATCGAGCCCGAATCGTTAGAAGTGGGCGATGGAACGGCGCGATGGGAAGGTGCCGATTCGGCACTTCTGTCCACGTTCGCGGCCCGTCTATCAATTAAGCGTCAAGGGCCAGACGTGTTCCGGCTCCGTCACAGCGAACGCGCAGAGAATAATTACCTTTCACTCCTGGGCTTGGCCCCGCTCCCATGTCGGATGCGCGGACCAACTATGGGGGAACAGGGGTTCGTGAACGACGCCGTGGTGCCTGAAACCGTCAGACGCCGCATCACTCTGGACGCCTGCCGACCGGAGCCGAGTGACTGCGCTGACATTGCCGGGTTGCGCTTACCCGGACGGGCTGTTGCCGTCGGGGATGTTGCCGACCCAGCAGGGCTCGTTTCGTTTGTTTTGCTTCAAGGGGATCGATGTCCACGTGCATTGGTCATGGTTCCTCGTGGCCGTTTACTCGGTCTCTGGACGTCTGCCCGATTACGTGTCGCCGATTTGGGCCGTGCTTGAATACCTGACATTGTTCCTCGCGGTGCTGCTCCACGAGTTTGGCCATGTGCTGGCGTGCCGCCAGGTCGGTGGCAGTGCCAACCAGATCGTGCTGTGGCCGCTTGGTGGGGTGGCCTATGTGGCACCGCCGCCGCGACCGGGCGCGACACTGTGGAGCATCGCGGCTGGACCACTCGTAAATGTGGTGCTGCTGCCCGTCTTCGTCGGCTTTTTCTATGCGTGCCGGGCGGCGGGGGCGCTCGAGTCCAACCCCGACCTCGCCCATTTCCTCCGGGCGATCATCTTCA
The DNA here is from genome assembly GCA_945871085.1 of Opitutus sp. GAS368. Taxonomy (GTDB): domain Bacteria; phylum Verrucomicrobiota; class Verrucomicrobiia; order Opitutales; family Opitutaceae; genus GAS368. Next base: position 23,791 of record CAMBVX010000007.1, read on the forward strand.
TGGATGTCAGTCTGCTCGTGTTCAACCTGCTCCCGGTTTACCCGCTCGATGGTGGCCAAATTTTGCGCTCACTTCTGTGGTATCCGCTCGGCCGGGCGCGGAGCCTGAAGACGGCGGCGGCTATCGGATTGGTCGGCGGGGCGGGGCTCGTGGCGCTGGCGGTTTGGTGGCAATCGCTGTGGATGGGCGTGATGGCGGGCTTCCTGTTGTTCCAATGCTGGCGCAGCTACCAGCAGGCCGGAGCGCTGCGGCAACTCGAACAATTGCCGCGACGACCAGGCTTCAAATGTCGCGTCTGCCAGGCGCCCCCGCCGATTGGCGCGTATTGGGTCTGTCCGGCGTGCAAGGGTGCGTTCGACCCTTTCGCCACTGCCGCGGTCTGCCCCCATTGCCAGAACGCGCTCGCGCTCACCACTTGCGTGGATTGCAACAACGCCCGGCCGCAGCGCTCGTGGGATGCCTCGATCGTCGACGTCTAGTCAAGGGCCGAGGGGGGGCCCTCGCGAATCGGATCCCCACATCCTGCCCCGCCTTGGCATCCGCGCCGATTGGCGAAGATTAACGTTTCAACCACTCGTTGACCTGGTGGCTTTGCTGAGCCGAAAAACAAAACGCCGCGACGGAGAGTTGCTCATCTTGCCAGAGCCAACCGCGTGTCCGGCGGTCGTGGGAGCCGCTCCTCGTGAACCCCAACCCCCAAAGACCCTCGGCTCGACCCCGAGGAGAAAGCGGAGACGAGACTGGCAAAAATCCGCTACAGGGAGCCGGGGAATCAGCGGGACCGTCGAGTGAGGGTAAGGATGATGGGGAGGTTCGGTCCCGCCTCTCACGAGGCGGGCGACGGAATCGGACTTACCCCGCGGGGCGGATTTTGATGAGCAGGTCCTTGCTCTCAACCGTGTCGCCGAGGGCGATGTGGAGTTCGGCGACGACGCCGTCGCAGGGGGCATAGACGGTGTTCTGCATCTTCATTGCTTCCATCATCAGGAGCTTGTCGCCCTTGGCCACTTTGCTGCCGACGGAGACGGAGAGCGTCGCGATCAGGCCGGGGATCGGGGCAGCGACATGCGTGACATCGGCGAGGTCGGCTTTCGGGCGGGCTTTTGTTTTCGGCGTGATCGTCTTGTCGATGATGAACGTCTCGCGGCCAATGCCGTTAAGTTCGTAGCTGATCGTGCGGCGGCCATCCTTGTCCGCGGGGCTGACGGAAATCAGGCGGATGATGAGAACTTTGCCTTGTTCGATGTGGACGGAGATTTCTTCGCCGGGCTTGAGGCCGTAAAAGAACGCGGAGGTTGGGAGGACGCTCACGTCGCTCGACGCCTGGAGGTGTTTCGCGAAGTCGGCGAACACCGTCGGATACATCAGGTGAGAGTAAAGATCGTCGTCGGTGGCGACGCGTTTGAGTTTTTCGGAGAGATCGGAGCGCGTTTTGGCGAGGTCGATCGCAGGGGCGGAGGCGGAGTTTTTCCTCTTCGCATCGTTGAAGTATTTCGCGCGGGCTTCCTTGTGGCGTTTTTCGCCGAGGACCACAAGGGAGACTTGCTCCGGCCAGCCGCCTTCGGGCCAGCCGAGACCACCGCTCATCATGTCGATGACAGATTCAGGGAAGGGAACCGAGCCGGGTTCGAGGTTGACGACGTCGGCGGCTTTGATGCCGCGGCTGAAGAGGAAGAGCGCCATGTCACCGACGACTTTGGAGGAGGGCGTGACTTTCACGATGTCACCGAAGAGCTGATTCACGTCGGCGTAGCCGCGGGCAATCTCGGGCCAACGGTGGGCGACGCCCATCGAATTGGCCTGCTCTTTGAGGTTCGTGTATTGGCCACCGGGCATTTCGTGGAGGTAGACCTCGGCGGAACCGCTCTTCGGCGCAGTGTCGAAGGGCGCGTAGTAGGCGCGCACCGCTTCCCAGTAGTCGGAGAAATCGTTGAGCGCGGGAAGGTCGAGTCCGGTGTCGCGCGGCGTGTGCTGAAGCGCGGCGACGATGGAGTTGAGGTTCGGCTGCGACGTGCTGCCGCTCATCGAAGCGAGAGCGAGGTCGACGACATCGACGCCAGCATCGGCGGCGCGGAGGACGGAAGCGGACGCGATGCCACTGGTGTCGTGGGTGTGGAAGTGGATGGGAAGGCCGATTTCTTCCTTCAGAGTCTTGACGAGTTTCTGCGCGGCGTAGGGACGGCAGAGGCCGGCCATGTCTTTGATTGCGAGAAAATGCGCGCCCATTTTCTCCAACTCCTTCGCGAGGCGGACGTAGTATTTAAGGGAGAACTTGTCGCGTTTTTCGTCGAGGATATCACCGGTGTAGCAGAGGGCGGCTTCGCAGATGCCGTGGGTCGCGTTGACGGACTCCATGGCGACGCGAAGGTTTGGCAGATAGTTCAGCGAGTCGAACACGCGGAAGATATCCATGCCATTGGCGGCGGCGTGTTTCACGAAACCGGCAACGACGTTGTCGGGATAGTTGGTGTAACCGACGGCGTTGGCGCCGCGGAAGAGCATCTGGAAACAGATGTTCGGCACGCGGGCGCGGAGCTGACGGAGGCGTTCCCACGGATCCTCGTTGAGGAAACGCATCGCGGTGTCGAAAGTGGCGCCGCCCCACATTTCGAGGGAAAAAAGCTCCGGTGTGCGGTGGGCGAGGGCATCGGCCGCCGCGAGCATGTCGTAGCTGCGGACGCGGGTGGCCATGAGCGACTGATGGGCGTCACGCCACGTGGTGTCGGTGACGAGGAGACGTTTTTGCTTCGTGGTCCACTCGGCGAATTTTTTGGGTCCGAGCTGGAGGAGAAGCTGGCGGGAGCCGGCGGGAGGAGCGACGCGGTGGTCGTAGGCGAGGAGCGGAGCGGGCGCGAAGGGCTTTTCGGGGCGGTAGCCTTTCGCGTGGGGGTTGCCGTTGACGATGACGTTGCCGAGGAAATTCAGGAGCTTGGTGGCGCGGTCGCGGCGGGGCTTAAACGCGAAGAGCTCGGGCGTGTTGTCGATCAGCGTGGTCGTCGCTTGGCCGGCGCGGAACTGCGGATGAGCAATGAGATTCTCGAGGAAAGGGATGTTGGTTTTAACCCCACGGATACGGAATTCGGAGAGCACACGGCGGGCGCGGTTCATCGCGATCTCGTAGGTCTGGGCGCTCGTGATGCTCTTCACGAGGAGCGAGTCGTAGAAGGGCGTGATAACGGCGCCGGAATAACCCATGCCGCCATCGAGACGGACGCCGAAACCGCCCGGCGAGCGATAGGCGAGAATGCGGCCGTAATCGGGAATAAATTTATTTTCGGGATCTTCTGTGGTGATGCGGCATTGGATCGCGTAGCCGTTGCGCGGAATCTCCGTCTGGAAAGGCATGCCGACTTCGGCCGAGTGAAGGGCGTGGCCCTGCGCGATGAGAATCTGGGCGCGGACGAGGTCGAGGCCGGTGATGACTTCGGTGATGGTGTGCTCGACTTGGATACGAGGGTTCATCTCGATGAAAAACCACTCGTGGCGGTCGAGATCGTAGAGGAATTCGACAGTGCCGGCGTTGTCGTAGCGGATCTCGCGGGCCATGCGGGCGGCGGCGTCGCAGAGCTCGCGGACGATTTTTTCGGGAAGACCGAACGACGGAGCGACCTCGACGACTTTTTGATGGCGGCGTTGGACGGAGCAGTCGCGCTCGTGCAGGTGGATGACGTTGCCGTGTTTGTCGCCAAGGATCTGAACCTCGATGTGTTTCGCGCGCGGGATGTATTTTTCGAGGAAGACGGCGGAATTGCCGAAAGCGCGGCCGGCTTCGCCCTGAGCTTCGTCGAGAAGATGGGCGAGGTCGGCGGCTTTGTGGACGACGCGCATGCCCCGACCGCCACCGCCGAACGCGGCCTTGATGATGAGAGGAAAGCCGATGATCTTCGCGGTTTTGAGGGCTTCGTCGCGATCGGTGATGGGCTCTTCGGTGCCGGGGAGCGTCGGGACGTTAATGCGTTGGGCGAGGGCGCGGGCGGCGGTTTTGTCACCCATCATTTCGAGGAGATCGGGCCGCGGGCCGACAAAGATGAGGCCGGCTTTTTCGCAGGCGCGGGCGAAATTCGCGTTTTCCGAGAGGAAACCGTAACCGGGGTGAATGGCGTCGACGCCGTGCTCTTTGGCGGCGGCGACGATACTGTCGATGTCGAGGTAGGCGGCGACGGGGCCCTTGCCTTGGCCGACTTGGTAGGCTTCGTCGGCTTTGTAACGGTGAATACAGAGGCGGTCTTCTTGGGCGAAGATGGCGACCGTGCGGAGATTCAGCTCGGTGCCGGCGCGGAAGATGCGGACGGCGATCTCACTGCGGTTGGCGGCCATCAGTTTTTTGATGGGGCGAACGGCGGGCGCGGTGGGCGCGGGATTTGCAGAGCGGGATTGGGCGGCGGTTTTGGCGGTGGGCATGAACGGAGCACGGGGGTTTAGGGGGAATCGGACCGAATGCAAAGCGAGTTTCGGGGAACCGCGAGGGCGAGGGGGGATCGTGCAAACTGTGACTGAAGCACAACCGCTGAGCCGGAGTTCGGAATTTTAAACGCGGAGGGCGCGGAGGAATCGGAGCGCGGAGCAGGAAAGCGGATGCGGATCGGCGGTAGAAATCGAATCATTCCCGTCAGGCCGAGTGGGGGCCGGCGCTTGACTGTCCACCGAGACGCCGGGCTTGCGGTGCGGGTGCCCCACAACCTATTCGCAAGCACTGCGTCTGGTTTTTAACTTCACCGAATCGCCATGCCTGTTTTACCCCGAATCCGTCTTTTGTTTTCAAGCGCACTCGTCCTCGGCGCGCTCGCGAGTGGCGGCACGGTGCGGGCGGCGACGTCGGCGCTGCCCGGCGGCGTCGTCATTGATGCCACGGAGTTTCTCCATGAGATCCCGATCGGCGACTCGATCGCGGACGCGCGGTCGAGCGGAGGCACGTGGTTGTTCAACAACGTCGGGATCATTTTGCGCACGCCGCAGGACGCAGTCGCGAAGGTGACGCTCGCCGAGGGCGGCACGTATCACCTCTTTGTACGCAGCCAAGCGCGAGCGGGGGCCTCGTTCGATGTGGCGGTCAACGGCCAAGTGGGCGCGACAAAGTTCGGGGAAGGCGCGCTGGTGTTGCGCGCGGGCGGGACGTTTGAACTGCGCGCCGGGGCGGTTGAGGTGCGGCTGACGGGAATTGTGCTGCCAACGGCGGGCGGGGCCGTGGCCCCCGCGGGGCCGAATCCTCCACCGCGCAATGTCGCGAACACCGCTGCGGCGGGCGGCGCGGCGGTGGCGGTGCCGACGCGTGGAGCGGGAGGTGGTGGCAGTCGGGACGGTGGGGCGGCGGCGATAATTTGCGATGTCGTCGTCCTGACGAAGAATGCGAATTTTAAGGAATCCGATTTGGAGCCGTTGCAGTATCCCGGGGACGCGGTGCTGCTAAAGGACTACACCGTGCCGGGGAATCACGCGGTGAAGTTTGGCGATCTCACGGGCGACGGAAAAATGGATTTCGTCGTGCTCGGGCGCGACTACTCGTCCTATGCGTTTGACCATGACGGGGAGCCGCTCTGGAACTATACGGCGCCGGTCGAAAACACGCGGCTGCGCGCCGAGTTTGAGTCACCCGGTTCCGTGTGGGACTTCGATCAAGATGGGCGGGCCGAGGTGATCCAGTGGCGCTTCATCGACGGCCGGGAGATGCTCGTGATGGCGGATGGGCGCACGGGTGCGATCAAGCACGCGGTGGCGTGGCCGACCAAGCCGATGCCGCATGTGTATAATAACTTCCGCACGGCGATCGCGCGGCTGAAACCGGGCTACCCGGATAATCTGGTGGTGTTCACCGACAGCGGCGGGACGATTTCGATCACGGCCTACAATCGGGAGCTGGAGCAGCTCTGGCAGCACGCGGAGCAGCGGCTGAAGGACCACATGGGCCACTACGTTTATCCCATCGATGTCACGAAGGATGGCATCGATGAGATTTTCGTGAGCCACCTCTGCCTCGACGCGAAAGGGAAAGTGATTTGGAGCAACCTCGACACGAAATACCCGATCAACCACGACCACGCGGACAGTTTCCGTTTCGCGGACATCGATGGTGACGGAGAGATCGAGGCGCTGTGTCCGCAGAGCGACGTGGGCGTGGTGGTGTATCGCGCGCGGACGGGGGAGCAGGTTTGGCAGCACTCGGCGGCGCACACGCAGCAACTCTCGTGGGGCAAGTTTCTCGCGGGAGTGCCGACCACGCAGGTGATCGTCAACGCGCGCTACTACGGCCGGAACCCGGGGGAGCCGCCGGGCTTGAGTGGACAGACGCATTGGTTCGATGCGCAGGGCAAACCGCTGCTCAAATGGCCGCGCACGAGCTCACTGAACGGCAATCCCGATTTTGTGAAGGGCGACTGGCGCGGAGATGGACGCGAGGAACTCTTTTGGTATAAATGGCGGATGAACGCCGAGGGCCGGGGCGAACTTTTTTTCAAGGAGGAAGCTTACCATATGTTTGATTTTATGGGGAACGGCTGCGAGCAGGTGATCGCGCTCAACAAAGGGACGGGCGTCTTGCAGGTTTACGGCGCGCGTGACGCCAAGCCCAAGACCGTGAAGCGCGACGCCGACTACCTGCGGCACGCGATCGCGAACCACACGCATTATTGAAGCAAGGGTCCGGGGTAGCCCTGCGCATGGCCCACAGATTTGCTGCGACGTATAGGGCGGCGGGGGTTTGATTCGGAGGCATGAGGGCGCTGCATAATTTTTACCTTGGTGCGCAGGATGGCGTATCCTTTCCACAAACACTCGAAACCGGGCGGCCATGCCGGGCGCGGTGCAGATAGCCGGCGAGTTGGGCGATCGCGATCATCGCTTCCCCCACGGAGAGTTTTTTTCACGTCAGCAGTTGCCGCACTTCGCCCTCGCCCGCGTCGAACACCAAGTCGGCGGGCAACCCGGGTGCGGTCCGGCCCAAGAGCACCAGGAGCATGATCCGCCAGGCGATCACGGTATCAAGGGCGATGGCGCGCTGCAGCACGGTGGCATCGCGGTTTTGATGTTCCAGAATCTTGCGGCCGCTCTTCATCACCCACTGCCATTCTTCGATCCGCCAGCGCCGAACAGACCAGCGCACGCACTTGAGGACTTGCTGCGCCGAGGCCACTTGCACGGTCGTGAACAGCAGCCTCTGGATTGCGGTGGCGTCGGCGGGGGATTTTTCTCCACCACGTGCACCGCCCACAGTCGCAGCGGCGGGCGGTCACGCCGGTGCGGCGTGCTGGGCGCGCTCAGCGTCACCCCTTGGTCGCGGAGTTCGACGTGGCCCGCTCGGCACGGACATCAAGGTTCCCGGCGACATTCTCGGCCACCGCGATCCCGAGACGACCTCCCGCTACAAGCGAGCAACAGTGCAACGGCTGCGCCGACTCGCCTTACCCGTGCCGCGATGAGCCAACGCGTCCACTTTCGATGGCGGTCTCGATGGCGGGCGCAACGTCCTCATCGAGGTGAACAACGAGTGCGGCGGTTCCTCCGACCGGCCGATCCCCAATGTCTGATTGCGTTCACGAACTCAGCGAACGCGTGAAAGCTAAAAAATCTCCCATCAGCCACCGCCTCCTCGTCAGCACCTCCTCCGGCGGCAAATTCGTCCCCAAGGAAAACGTCGTCCGCTCTTCCGACTACTTCCTTCTTCCACGGCAAGGGCGTCAGCGATCCCAAGCGCTGCGTCGAGCTGGTGCAGCTCACGCGCAAAGTCGCCGGCTTCACGCCGAAGCCTATTTTCTTCAGCGAAGACGACCACTTCAACTTCGAGGTTCCCGTGAATAACTTCGCGTCCTCCATCGGTGAATACTGCGGCGGGGGCTATTAAAATTTCCGCATGAGAGGCGAAGGCTGCGCAGAAGGCTACCAGAGCATCCCCCCAAAAAAAATTGGGGCATCAGCTCTCGGCGCAAAGCCAACTTTTCCCGTCTCCTCGCCGAGATCACCGGCTCCACGCCCACCGCGCAGGAGTACCCCGCACCACGCACCAAAAGCGCGTGGCGCGGAACGCACTGACTGGACGGCGCTCGGCGCGCCGCCCCACTCCCGCTCAACCCCCGGCGCGCGCCTTGGCGTCTGCCGCGATGAGTTGGTTCAGTCCGTCCAGCGTCGTCCGCACGCGCGATTTTACGGCAGGCAGTTCGCCCACATTTTCGACTTTCTCATTGGCGAAGAGATAGAATTTCATCTTCGGCTCGGTGCCGCTGCCGCGCGCCGCGAACGAATAGCCGTTCGACAGCGTCACCACATAGAGGTCCTGCGCGGGAATCGTTTCCCCGTCGGCATCGACGATTCTTTCGCGCCCGAAATCCTGAAACTGCGTCACCGTCACGTCGCCAAACGACGTGGGTGGACTCGCGCGATAGCTTTCGATAATGCGCTTGATTTTCGCGTTACCGCTCGCGCCTTCGTAGTAGATGTTGATCACACCCTCGAGGTAGAAACCGTATTTCAGAAAAATCTCATCGAGATATTCCGGCACAGTCAGTCCGCGCGATTTCACCCACGCACAAACCTCGGCGAACATCAGGCAGGCGGCGTTACCATCCTTGTCCCGCAGGTAGTCGTTCGGCAGATAGCCATAACTTTCCTCGGTCCCAAACGCGTAGAACGTGCTGTGCTGCTGGAGCAGTTTTGCGCGCTCCGCAAACGACGTGCCGTCATAGTCAAAGCCCGGCCCCATCGCGGTCCGGAGCTGTTCCTCGTAGAGGCGAATCTTCGCGGCGATCCACTTAAATCCCGTCAGCGTCTTGACGACCTTCATCCCGTGGGACCGGCCAATGGCGTCCTGCAGCTGGGTCGTCACAAACGTGTTGATGATCGCGACCCGTGGGCTGCCCTCGCGCGGAATCCAACCCAGCTCCTTGTATTTCGTGAGCCGATAGTCCGTCAGGAGCGCACCGATTTGGTTGCCGGTGAGTAATTCCATCACCCCGGCGCGATTGCGCACGGCGACCCCCATACGGTCCGCATCAGGATCGGTCGCCACCACGAGGTCGGCCCCTCGCTCATCCGCTAGGGCGACGGCGAGCGAAAGCGCTTCAGCGTTCTCGGGGTTCGGCGACTTCACTGTTGGGAATCGCGCGTCAAACTCGAGCTGCTCCGGCACCGGTGTGACGTCGCAGCCCGCGTGGCTCAGGAGCGGCACGGAATGGACGGCCCCGGTGCCATGGATGTTCGTGAAAACCACGGAAAGCTTCGTCTGCCGAAAGACACTCGGGTCGATCACCGCCTTCGCCGCGACCGCGAGATAGGCATCGTCCGCTTCACGGCCCAGCGTCGTCACACCGGCGAAATTCTTTTCCAAAAATGAACTCAGCTCGCCCAGCGGCACCGCGTTGACCTCGCTGACGATGCCTTTGTCGTGCGGTGGGACCACTTGTCCACCGTCGTCGAAGTACGCTTTGAATCCATTGTCATGGGGCGGATTGTGGCTCGCCGTGATCACGATGCCGGCCTGGGCTTTCAGCGCCCGCACGGCGAAGCTCAGCTGCGGCGTCGGCCGCGGACCATCGAAAATAAAGGCCTCGCCACCCAGTCGCGCCCAAGTCGAGGCTGCGAGTTCGCAGAAGTGCCGTGAAAAATGGCGCACATCGTGCGCGATCACGAGTTTCGCGCGGGCGGAGTTGCCAAGGGAATCCTGATACTTCCGCGTATAGCAATAGAGCCCGACCACCGCCCGGATCAGCGTGAAATCGTTGAGCATATTACTGCCGATCGCGGCGTGCTCGGGTGCGCCACTCGCGCTCAGCACACCGGTTTCCGCCGCCGCTGGCACCACCCCGATCGTGCGGCCGCGCATCCCACCTGTGCCAAACTCCAAGTAGCGATAAAAACGATCATTGAGTTCGCTCCACGCCCCTATCGCCGCGAGCTCAGCAATACTCGCCGACGCCCACGCGGGGAGTTTGGCCGAGAGAAAGGTCGTGAGATTCTCTGCGGCACCGGCCATCAGCTGGCCCGATTTCGCTGCAGCGTTGATCCGATCAAGGGTTGTCATAGGAGGTGAAAAGGCTCAGGCGACGTAGAGGCCGTCGACGACGGCCGGTTTCGGGGAAAGTTTTCTCCACGCATCGGCAAACGAATCTTCATCGTAGCCAAACAAGGGTGAGACTTCGACGGCGAAGCTGGGGCGACCGGAGGAGTCCGTCGCGACATTGGCGCCGTTGGCCGTGAGCCAACGTGCAAACTGCCGGAGCTGATCGTCTCTGCACGTCTGCGGCGAATCTAGCCCGTCGGCATTTTTCACCGGGGAAAAATCGTCCGCGCGCAGCGTCTCGATCACCACCGGGTTCTTCGCAAACGGCAGCGCGTCGAACACAAACATCTCAAACTTCACTCCGTTCGCCTTCTCCGGCTTCACTGCGACGCCGGCTGCATCGACGGTCGGAATCTTCTTGTCGGCCCGGTGAAAGGGCAGCGTCGCGCCATCGCCGCCCGCGGCCATCCGCCGCACAAATTCCCGGTCGAGCACATGGATCGCGATGCTCCCCGCAATGTAGCGGAGCAGGCCGTTTGCATCGGTCTCGAGCTGCATCGCCATCGGCAGATCTGAATATTCCACGACCACCGATTTTCCGCCCTGCGAGCAAAAATGCCCGACCTTTTCCTCGGCGTAAGCTTTCGGCACCATCTTGCTCGTCATCTCTGAACCACGAAGCACGTGCCAACCGATAAAGGCGGGGTCGATGCACCGCACGAGGGGATTATCGACCTGAAAATAACTCAGCGTATCGATCCCTTCCCGCTGCATGAGATCGAGTGCCCCGCTGCGGCCGAGAGCCCGCAACGAACCGCCGTGACCGTCCGGTGAAAGCGCGAGCGAGCCCGTGGTCTCGAGCAGAATTTTGCCGTCGAGACTCACCGCCGGCATCCGGCCTTGGCGGAAAAAATGCACCCGCGCAGGGTCGAGGCCAAAGCAGGCGTGTTCCGCGAAGAATGTTTCGGTCGCCGCGTGGTTCGCGTGACTCGTCATGATAAACCAATGCAGGGGTCGCCCGTAACGCAGGCCGGCCGCGCGAATTTTTTCCGCAAAAACTTGGAAGAGCGACTTTCGTTTCAGCGGTGTAACGGGAAAAGTCCCCTTCGGTCCGTCGTAGCCAAGCCGCGTCCCTTGCCCACCGGCCACCGTAAACGCCGCCACCCGCCCACCACGCAACGCGAGCTCCCCCGCCGCTTTCGCCTGCGCCCACGCCGCGGCATCGCCGCCGTATTCGGGTCGCTTTTCGTAAGGTGCCGGAGCCAAGCCCGCCAAATTTACCCCCACCGCGCCCTCGCTCTTCGCGACCAACGAACGGTAGAGTTGCGCCACCTCCGCCAAGTCTACCTCCGCCGCATCAGCCAAGAGCTGTTTTTGTTCGACCGCCGAAAGCCGGTCGAAAAAAGCGAAGACGTGCGCCTGACCGGCGCACTGAAAAAGTTCGATGATGGGGTGTTGGGCCATGCCGCAGCGGGTGTCGTCAGACTATTCAGGAAACCGGTAAATCACTTCACCTGACTTTACGAAACCCCAGCGCGCCCGCAGGGTTTTTTCGACAAATTCCGGATCGGTGCGCAGGCGTTCGAGGATGACCTGTTGAGCCTTCAGGCGCGCTTCTTCGACCGCAAGACGCTGCCGACTAGCCGCCTCCACCGCTTTCAACTGCTTGTATTCTCCCCACGCGTCGGCGAACAGCACCGTTGAGCCCACGCCCAGCCCCACAAAAAGGACGATATAGAGGCTGGCGATGATTTGGCGCGGATTCACGAGATAACTGCGCCATCAACGGCAGCGACCGACCGCGAGTAAAGGAGATTTCAAACTGCGCCGCAGCCGGATATTCGCGCGAAATTGGCGTGCCTTTTGAAACGCGTGCGCCACGTTCGCAGTCCGCATGTATCAGAGCTATTACGGGTTTCGGGAGATGCCGTTCAATATCACCCCCGACCCTCGGTTTCTTTACCTCAGCCCGACCCACCAAGAGGCGCTCCAGCACCTCAAGTATGGCGTGCACGAGAAGAAGGGCTTTATCGTCTTGGTCGGCGAAGTCGGCTGTGGAAAAACGACGCTGTGTCGGCGCTTCCTCAACGAGCTCGATCCGACCCATTATGACACCGCGCTGATTCTGAATCCCCGGGTCACCGAGACGCAGATGCTCAAAGCCATACTGACCGAACTGGGTGAGACGAAGCTGGCCCGGAGCCAGAACGACCTCGTCGCTCAAATGAACCGGGTGCTCCTCGACCGCATCGAGAAGGGCCGCGACATCGTGCTCATCATCGATGAAGCCCAGAATCTCAGTAACAACGTCCTCGAACAAATCCGCCTGCTCTCGAACCTCGAAACGGACAAACAAAAGCTCCTGCAAATCGTGCTGATGGGCCAACCCGAGTTAAAAGTGGTCCTCGCCCAAGAAGAACTCCGCCAACTCCGCCAACGCATCCTCGTGCATTACGAGTTACACCCTCTCGCCGCGACGGACATCGGCCACTACATTCAGCACCGACTATCCCTCGCTGGCGGTTCTGGCCGCCCAGGATTCACCACGTGGGCCATGCGGGCGCTGCATCGGGGCAGCGGCGGGATTCCCCGCGTGCTCAATAATCTTTGCGACAAAGCCATGCTGTCCGCTTTCATTCGCGAATCCGATGAGGTCAACTATTGGGATGTGCGTCGCGCGCTCCGCGACATGAAAAATCTCACGGCCTAACCGCCCCGTATCCCACGATGAGTCTCATCAACGAAGCCCTGAAAAAAGCCCAACGTGTGCGCACCGGCGATACCGTTGGCTCCCTGGCCTCCATGCCCGGCGGTGGCTCCCGCGTGGCGAAACGTTCCGCCCCCCGCACTGCGCAACAGCTCGTCCTCATCGCCGCCGGTGCCATCGTGCTCATCGTCCTCTCGGTGGTCGCCACCGTTTTTCTCGTCAACCGGCCCTCCGATCCCAAGCCCGCCGTCGCCGCCACACTCAAGTTGGCGGGAGCTACGCCTGCGGCCAAGACCCCGACCGCGTCTCCCGTGATCGTCGTGCCGCTGGGCGCACCGGCACCCGCGGCTGCCGATCCCGCGCCCCTCACCCCGGTGAGCGACACTCAGCTGCACGCAGCCAAACCGAACGCCCTCCCCTCTGCGCCGATCAACGCCCCGCCTGCGCGCACCGCCGCCGTTGCCTCGACTCCCCCGGATACGAAGCCCGCCCTCGCAACTCCCGCCGTCATCCCGACCGCCCGTCCGCCCGCCGCCCCACCGGCCGTCGAGCCCGCGCCGGCCTCCTCCGCGCCCGTAGCGGCGACGCCGAATCCAAACGCGCCGCCGGTGCCGTCAGCGAACGCGCCCACCCCCGTCTTGGCTCCTCCCGCCGTGGCCGCCGAGCGCTCGGCTCCGGCTCCGCTCCCGGTCGCCCCCTCCCCGCCTAGGCTCGACGAGCGTGCCATCCGCTTCGTCGACGCCATCAAGGTCGCTGGCGTCCGCGCGGCGGGCACCGAGAGTCGCGTGCTCCTCAACGACCGCGTTTTCCGCATCAACGAAATCGTCGAGCGCAACTTCGGCCTGCGTCTCAGCAAAGTTGAATCCAATACCCTCACGTTCACCGATGCCAACGGCGCGGTCTATGTGAAACACCTCTGAGTCGGTCGCGCTCAGTTCGCCGTCTCGGGCGGGCGCACCACCTGTCCCAGCGTTCGCACCGTGATTTGCAGGTCGAGCCAGATCGACCAATGCGTGATGTAGTGGACATCCCAATGCACGCGCCGCCGCAGCATCTCCTGTTCAAGAATCTGCCCGCGATAACCCAAACTCTGCGCCAGTCCGCTGATCCCGGGTTTGACCAGATGACGCGTCCGGTAGCCGCGCGTCTGTTGCCGAAATTCATCATCCAGGAGGGGCATGTAGGGCCGGGGGCCGACGACACTCATCTCGCCCATAAGCACATTCCAAAACTGGGGAAACTCATCCAGACTTCGCCGCCGCAAAAACCGCCCGAACGGAAAAACCCGCTCGTCCTCGGCGGTCGCCTGTTTCGCCTCATGGAGCGCGCCGACCTTGCCCTCGAACATCGAACGAAACTTCAGCATCCGAAACGGCTCGCCTTGTTGTCCGCGACGCTCCCGCGCGTGAAACAGGGGTCCGGGCGCCTGCACCCTCTGCACTTGCCAAACCCACACGCACAACGGAGGGAGCAACAGCACGACAACCGGCAGCGCGATCGCCAGATCAAAGACGCGCTTCACGACCCGGTTGAGCGGATCTTCCAGCGGCTCCTCTTGCAACGTATAGAAATGCCGCCCGTCTTCAACCGTCGGCACCAGGGGGTGCGTATAACGCTCCGCGAGATTGTGGTGAATGAGCAATCGGCAGCCTTGGTCATGGCAAATTTCGATCACGCTCTGCGCCTCAGCGTCACTGGCCGGCATCTCCAAGAAGATCACCTGTCCGATTTCGCGCTCCGCCAACACTCGCGGCAAATCCGCCACGCGCCCCAGCCACGGCGCTGGCAGCGGCGTCACTGAGCCCGGGCTAACCTCGTCCGACAACAGGCCGACCGGAAAAATCCCCAAGGGCTCTTTGCCCGCAATCCAGTCGTCGAGGCGGGCAAACGAATCGAGGCGACCGATGAAGACCGTGGGCAAGCGATGTCCCCGGCGAAATACCAGCTTCGCCAACGCTCGTGGCATGCGCGCATTCAGCACCGAAAGTCCGAGCCAACACCACACAAGGAAACTCCCCAAAAACAGTCGGCTGATGCTGCGATCCAACGTCGCGAACATCATCGTAAACGTCAGCAGCGCCATGAGCGCCACTTGCCACGCGGCCAGCCGCGCCGCGTCCCCCAAATCGAGCAAGTGAAACCGCGCCGCGAGCCGGCCCAAGGCCCGCGCGGACAACGCCATTCCCCCAATCATACACAAAAAATACGGCAGCAGATTGACCTCACGGCTCAGCCGCACAATCGGCACATAGCGCATGATGAATTCCGCATAAACCCAAAAAAACACGCCCACGCCCAGCGCGCTCACGCCGGCATGGAGGTTGGCCAATCCGCGCGAACGCGTGGTTATCATGGATCGTTTTTATGCAGGAGCCACCGATGACGCGCAAGCGCGCCCTACCGCCTCCGATCCGCCAGCCACTGTTTTACCTCGGCCAGCGGGCGCGTGTTGAGCACGTGCTCGCGGGTGAGCCAGCCCTTCCGCGCCGAATTTATCCCCGCGCGCACGTCCTGGAGCCCCCCCGTTTCGTGGGCATCCGGATTGATCGAAGTCAGCAGGCCTCGCTCCGCCGCCTTGCGCCAATGCCGCCAGTCCAAGTCGAGACGCCACGGGTTCGCGTTCAGTTCGATGACAACGTTGTTCGCAATCGCCGCATCGATTACTTTCGTCACGTCGACTTGGTAACCTTCCCGGCGTAACAACAGCCGCCCCGTCAGGTGCCCCAACATCGTAGTCGCAGGGTGCTCGATCGCGCGGATAATTCGGGCGGTCATCGTCGCTTCATCCTGCGTAAACGCGTTGTGCACCGACACCACGACGTAATCGACTTTCGCCAACAGCGCGTCGTCGTAGTCGAGCCGTCCATCCGTCAGAACATCACATTCCGTTCCGGTGAAAACATGGGTCGTGAAACGCTGCGACGCGTTCAACGCGTGGACCTCGCCGATCTGCTGGAGCAATCGCTCTTCGCTCAGTCCCTTCGCCTGTACGCTCGCCTTCGAGTGGTCGGCGACCCCGAAATACTCCCACCCGAGCGCCTCCGCCGCGGCCGTCATTTCCGCGAGCGTGTTCCGCCCATCGGAGGCCGTCGTGTGATTATGAAACGCTCCCCGCAAGTCGGCCAGCTCCACGAACCGCGGCAGCGCGCCCCGCTCCGCTGCGTCGATCTCGCCGAGACCTTCCCGCAACTCGGGCGGGATGAACGTCAATTTCAACGCGGCGAACAATTCCGCTTCGCTGCTCGCGACGACACTTTTCCCCTGCTCCGCCTTTTCCTTCGCCGTGCCCTCACCTTCCGCCGGCACGAGTCCCCATTCACTGAGACTGAGCCCCGCCGCAAGTGCCCGCTGGCGCAACTGAACATTATGATCCTTCGAACCCGTGAAATGATGCAGCGCAAAAGCGAACTGCACCTCGGGCACGATGCGCAAATCCGCCTGCAAGCCGCTCTCAAACCGCACGCTCGCCTTCGTTTCTCCCTTGGCGGTGACCTCTTTCACGCCCGGTTGCGCGACAAACCACTCGACCACCGGCGCGACGTCGTTCGCCGCCACGATAAAATCCAGATCGCCCACCGTCTCCAATCCCCGCCGTAAACTTCCCGCCGACTCCGCCCGGCGCACCTGCGGTAAGGCGCGCAACCCCGCGACGATCGGTCCGGCGATTTGCGCCGCGTCCCACCAAAGATGCCGGCACCCATAGGCCTCCCGATTCCTGATCCCCGCGACGATCTTCTCCTGCGTTTTTTCACCGAAGCCCTCAAGTTCGGCGACCTTCCCCTCGGCGCACGCTTGCCCCAACGCCGCGATGCTCGCGATCCCCAGTTTACTGTGCAGCGCCCGGATTTTTTTTGGCCCGAGCCCGGGGATTTGCAGCATCTCGGCGAGGCCCGGCTCAATCGAAGCTTTCAATTTTTCAAAAAAAACGAGTCGCCCCGTCGTCTGCAGCTCGGTGATTTTCTGCACCAACGCCTCGCCAAAACCCTTGATCGTGCCGAGTTCGCCCGCCGCGATCAACCGCACCAATTCAGCCTCTTCCATCGCCTCCAGGGCCCGCGCGCCCGATTGATACGCGCGGATCTTAAAGGGATTTTCTCCACTCAATTCCAGCAGCGTCCCGATCTCGTTCAGCACATCGGCCATTTCGTTTTTTGTCATGAAAGAGCACTAGCCCAATCCCTTTGCGCCGTAAGCTTTTTATTACGGCTCATTGCTCGCGATGGCCGCCGCCACCGTCGTGGCCAACGCAGCCCGATCAAGTTTCCCCATTTCATTCCGCGGCCATTCCGGAACCACCAAAAATCGCTTCGGCTTGTTCGCCCCTGCCAGCGCGACCACCGCCCGCGCGAAATCGGGCGCCTGGACGTCCGCCGGATAGCACGCCACCACCACCTGCCCCCACTCGGCATCCGGCACACCCACGACCGCTACGTCCGAAAATTCCCCGCTCGCCCGCAGAGCCGCCTCGACCTCCGTCGGCTGCACTTTTTTCCCACCGGTGATAATCACCGCATCACGCCGCCCCGTGACGTGGAGATGACCTTGAGCATCCAGGCGTCCGTTGTCTTCGGTCTGGAATTCTCGTGCTGCGCGCCACTCAGGAAAATACCCGTGAAACACCGAGTCGCCTGCCACGCTCACGGTCCCGTCGGTGTTGAGCGAAACCCTCGCGTGCGGCAGCGCCGTCCCGCTGCTGCGGTTCCCGCTCAAAAATTCTTCCGGTCGCAGCGCCGTGACCATGGCCGCCGTCTCCGTCATGCCGTAACTCAACGACACCGGCAGCTCCTCCTTCGCCGCCGCCTCGGCCAACGCCGGCCAGACCGGCCCGCCGCCGATAAAAATCACCCGAAACGTCCGCAACCACGCCACCGCCTCCGGCCACGCCAATAGTCGCTGTAATTGAGTCGGCACGAGCGAGAGCACCCAATCGCCGCTCTGCCGGTCGAGCACCGGTACCTTGCCCGCTTCCAATTTTTTCCATTCCCATCCGACATAGCGGCCCTGCGTCGCCGCACAACGCACGTGGGCCATCAGGCCGCTCACATGGTAGGCCGGCAGCACCCCTACGGCGTTCACCCGTTCGAAACCGAAATGTGCGCAAAATCCCCTTACAGCCGCCGTCAACGTGACCTCGTCATGCCGCGCGAAGCGGACGCGCCCGCTGGTCCCTCCCGTCGGCAGGCCCAGCCAACCGTGACTCTCTCTGGCACCCGCTGAAACGACGCCCACCGGCAGGTGTTCTACCCGCCGGGGATCACGCACGAAAAAAAGTTCGCCGTGTTCTTCGGCGACACCGCTCGCGCGCAGGAGCGATTTCAACTCAGCGCGTTCCATACGGCCTCCGCGTTGATGCGTTCGACGTCTTCCCAGCGGACAAACGGCGCAGCCTGCGGGCCGTCAAACCTCGCGTCCGCAAACAGCGGCCACACTCCAAAGCCCAGCGCCCTCGCTGCGCCCGGCCAAGCAAACGCCACCCGCAGCGCCGCCTTCGCCCCCACCGCCGTTTCCAACGCCGAGGAAAACACCACCGCCGCGTTCGCCTTCGCGAGGCGGTCCACCGTGGTCGCCACGTGGCCCAGTAGCGCGGGCTTGATGACAAACACCCCACGCCAGCCCGCCCCCAGCCAACGCTCAATATCACCATCCCCCGCGACGGACTCATCGAGGGCGATCGGCGTAGGAAAATCCTCCGCCAGTCCGCGTAACAAATCGTCCGCGCCCCGCGCCTCGGGTGCGACGGGTTGCTCGACAAATTCAACCGGGCGCTCGGCGCACTTCTCGAGCCAACGTTCCGCCCGCCGCCGATCCCACGCCCCGTTCGCATCGAGCCGTAGCTTCGCGCCCGGCGGCAGCCCGCCACAAAGATCATCCAGCAGCGACAACTCGTCCGCCACGTCCCCCACGCCGACTTTCCATTTGAACACCCGAAAGCCCATTTCTCCTTTGGCTGGCAAAACGTCGAGCGCCGCGCGCCCCGCCGGGAGCAACGCCGCGACACTCAAGTAAGGCACTTCCTTCCCACAGCCCGCCGTCACCGCGGCGCACTCGCCCATCGCCGCCGTCAGCGCGTTTCTCACACAACACAATTTATCCGGTAAACTCGCCAGCGTGTCTGCCCCCGCCTGTGCCCCCACCAGCTGACACGCCGCCTCGGCTTCGTCGGCGGTTTCCGTCCCAAACCAAGGCAACACCGCCGCCTCCCCAAAGGCCACGGCACCTTCCGCCGTCTCCAGTCGCACCAGCACGCCTTCGCGTTCGGTCCAACGGCCATGCGCCGTGCGCACGGGTGCCCGCAACGGTAAACGATAGCGGCGAAATTGAAAAAGGTAACTCACGGCTTCCACGACATACCTGCACGCGCCCGCGCGCAAACCCGAGTTTCTGTTTGCGCTCTGCCGCGCCGCGCCTACTCCGTTCATCGCAATCTATGCCAAAGGTTGCTTTGTCCTCCACCGCCCACTCCTCGCCCGCCGACGCGGAGTTTTTTCTGCCCGCCGCGGCCTTCTTCCGCGCCAATCTGCCCACCGCACTCACGTTCGACGACGTTTCGCTCGCCACGTTGTATTCGGAGATTCTGCCCAAAGACGCCGACACCTCGACCGCGATCAGCGATGTGCTGCGGCTGCAGATTCCCGTGATCTCGTCCGACATGGATACCGTCACCGAATCGCGCATGGCGATCGCGATGGCGCTAAACGGCGGCCTCGGCCTCATCCACTACAACATGTCGCCCCGCGAGCAGGTGAAGGAAGTCGCCCGCGTCAAACGTCACATTCACGGCCTCATCCAAGATCCGATCACCGTCACCGCGGACCAACTCATCGGCGATGTCCTCAAACTCATCGACGAAAAACATTTTACGTTCTCCACGTTCCCCGTCGTCGACACCGCCGGAATTCTCGTCGGTCTCCTGTCCGGCAACGTCGTGAAAGACCGCTACAAGACCAAGCAGGTCTCCGACGTGATGACGCCCCGCGCCCAACTCATCACCGAAAAAGAAAGCGCCGTCGCGAAGGATCCGATCAAGTCCTCCGATGCTTTTTTCACGCGCCACATTGGCATTAACAAGATGCTGGTCGTCGATGGGGCCGGCCACCTCCGCGGTCTCGTCACCAGCTCGGACGTCGAGAAAATCACGGCCGAAGCCAAGTCGCGCCGCAAACCTGCGCGCGATGCCCAATTCCGGCTCGTCGTCGGAGCCGCGCTCTCGCCGGTCCGTAAACCCGACGGCTCGCTTGACCGCGATAAACTGCTCGAACATGTCAGCCATCTGGTCGCGGAGCATGTCGATGCCATCGCGGTTTCCACCGCGCACGGGCACACGTCTGGAGTCGGCGACGTCGTCAAACTCGTCCGCCGCGCGTTCCCCGAGCTAACGCTCATTGCGGGCAATGTCACCAGTGCAGCCGGCGTTTCGTTTCTCGCCGATTGCGGGGCCTCTGCCATCAAGGTCGGCCAAGGCCCCGGCTCCATCTGCACCACGCGCATCGTCGCCGGTGTGGGCATTCCCCAACTCACCGCACTTCACGTCGCCGGCCATGCGGCGAAGGCAAAAAATGTCCGGCTCATCGCCGACGGCGGCATCACCAAGAGCGGCGACATCGTCAAAGCCCTCACGCTTGCCGACGCCGTCATTTTAGGTGGCCTGCTCGCCGGCTGCCGGGAAGCCCCCGGTGAAATCATGGAAATCAGCGGGAAGATTTATAAACAATACCGCGGTATGGGCAGCCTCGCCGCCATGAAAGCCGGCAGCGCCGCCCGCTACGGTCACGATAAGAATGATCAGACCCGCAAGGTCGCCGCCGAAGGCATCGAGGCGCTCAAGGAAGTCAGTGGCTCAGTGGACGACGTGCTGGGCACGCTCATCGGCGGCGTGCAAAGCGGCATGGGTTACCTCGGGGCGGCGACGCTGCCCGAGCTCCGCACCAAGGCCCGTTACATCCGCGTCAGCCCCGCCGGCCAAAAAGAAGCCGCCCCGCACGACGTGATCGAGGTCTCGACTCGCACCAGCAGCGCCTGACCTGAGTCGTTGCGGTGCAAAGCCATGGAGGGCCGCCGCTCGCTGGCGTACCGTTTTTGTGGGTAGGCTCCATCGTTTTTGTCTCAGCTCCGGGCACAGACATAAAAAAGCGAGCCTCATGTGAGGCTCGCTTTCGAAGGGGTTACTACAACGAGAACTCAGCTCGCCGCAGGAGCGTCAGGCGCAGCCGCAGCAACCGGAGCAGCCGTCGCCGCGGCGGTCTTAGCAGCCTTTTCGGCCAAATGCTTGGCGTGAATCTCGGCGGAGCGATCCTTGACCTTGACGGCGACAGCGGCCTTGCCGGTGCGACCGCGCAGGTAGTAAAGGCGAGCCTTCATCACTTCGGACTCACGCTCAACCTCGACCTTGTCGATGTTCGGTGAGTTAACTGGGAACACGCGCTCGACGCCTTCGCCGTAGCTGATGCGACGCACCGTGAAGGACTCATGGATGCCGTGACCCTTCCGGGCGATGACGATACCCGCGTAAATCTGCACGCGCTCTTTGTCGCCCTCGCGAACTTTCGTGTGCACGCGCACGCCGTCGCCGACTTTGAACGGCGTGATGTCTTTTTTCACCTGTGAAGCGGTGATTTCGGTAATGATCGGGTTCATGGCTGAGTTATTTGAGTAAATCTGGTCGGACCTGACGGGTTTTTTCCACCTGTCGCACGTGCCGCCATTTCTCGATTTCGGCATGGTTTCCAGAGAGTAGAACGTCTGGAACGCACATACCCCGGAACTCGGCGGGACGCGTGTATTGAGGAAAGTCGAGCAACTTGTTGGTGAAGGATTCGTGCGTCAATGACTTTTCCTCACCGAGCACACCGGGGATGAAACGGGCTAGCGCATCGATCGCCACGGCCGCCGCGAGTGTGCCATTTGTGAGGACATAATCGCCAATGCTGATCTCCTGATCAATCACCCGATCGCGGATGCGCTGGTCGATCCCTTCGTAGTGGCCGCTCAGAAAAATCAGGTGCTGCTGCTGGGACAACTCGCAGGCCAACGCCGGTGAAAGCGGCATGCCATCTGGGGTCAGATAAATCCGGCGACAACCCGGAGTCTGCAGTTGTTCGATCGCCGCGAAGACCGGTTCCGGCGTCATCACCATCCCCGGCCCCCCGCCAAAGGGACGATCATCCGCCCGACGGTGTTTGTCCGTAGACCAACTCCGCACATCGTGAACCTTAACCACGAGATGCCCAGCAGCGATTCCTTTGCCCAATATGCTTTCGGCCAAAAAACCCTCGAGCATCCGCGGAAACAGCGTCAGGACGTCAATGGTGAGCGGCATGTGCGTAAGTAGCTCGGGGCAGGCAAGCCAGGCGCGGCGATTGGCTTACACAAAAAATCGCCCAAGCCACGAAGGCTGGGCGATTTAATAGAGAGGAGACGAAGCGGCTTAGCTGGCGACGACCGCTGGAGCGGTGGCGGCAGCCGTCCGACGGGCCTTCTTGATCATCGAGTGCATCGTATTGGTGGGCACAGCACCTTTGCTGATCCAGTAATCGACGCGGTCGAGCTTCAGATTGATCGGGTTACCCTTGGTCTTGGGTGTGTAGGTGCCAAGGTTTTCAACTGGGTCGCCATCGCGACGCGAACGGGCCGCGGCGACAACCACACGATAGAGCGGCTGATGCACAGAACCAACCTTGGTAAGACGAATTTTGAGAGCCATGAAGGATGTTTTACGGAGCGTTTCTTGCTTGGAAAAACCGAGGACAACACCGTCGCCCCCCTACCCTGTCAAGCCCCGACTCCCGCGGCGACTCCCACTGCGCGAAAATCCAGCAGCTTGATGACCGCCGACATATCCTCCTCGCCGAGCCCGCGCGCCTCCGCCGTCTTCAACGTTTCCCGCAGCATCTCCAACATCGGAAAATCCGTGCAACCCGCCATGCCCGCCGCCAGCCGCATGTC
>CAMBVX010000008.1 GCA_945871085.1 Opitutus sp. GAS368
TGGCCGTGGTCGCTCTCGACTCCGATGGGACCCGTGGCCGGCACCGTAAACGCATCGACGAGCACCTCCCCGTTGCACGTCGCGCGGGCGAGGCCGCCCCGCACCGTGATCACGATCTCATTCCAATCCAGCGGACGATAGTGCTTCAAAGTGAGCCACGGCCCCGCGATCGGAAAGTCGCGCATCTGGAGTTGCGGCTCACGGACGAAGACTCCGCTGTCGGCGTTGGGACTCGCCCGGAACTCCATTTTCAACACGAAGTCTTTCGGGAATTTCCGGATCGTCATGAGCTTCCGGTGGGCCCGCTCCTCGCGTGCCACCGTGACGATCAACCGGCCGTTGCGCGCGGCAAATCGCCCGTCGTCGCTCTCCATTTTACCGTCGAACGCTGGCTTATCCAAGTAGCCCCAGCCGGTCAGATCGCGGCCGTTAAACAGACTCTCGAATCCGGGCTCGGGCGAAAAATCATCGGGCCACGCCGGTGCGAGCCCGACGGCTTCCATGATCGGCCGCAATGCCGCGGACAATTTGATGTACCCCGCCGAATTGGGATGAAGCAGATCGGGAAACTCATCGGGCTTCGCGTCGCCCTGCGCGTTGGCGAACAACGACCACGTGTCCAACAGCGTAACCTGCGGCTCGTCCTTGAGCAGCGCGTAGCAGAGTTGGTTGATTTTTTTGATCTGGTCCGCCGGTCGCTTCTTCGTCGCCGAACTAGGAAACACGTTGCACAGCACGATCGGCATCGCGGGGTTGTGCGCTTTCAGCGCAGCGAGGATCAACTTGAGATTGCTTGCGGTGGATTCTGGTGGCGCGACCTCCTCCAGATCGTTGGTGCCGATGAGCAACACGATGCCGCGCGGCTTCAGCGCGAGCACATCTTCCTGCAGGCGCAGCAGCACGCCGCGCGTCGTGTCGCCGCTGATCCCGCGATTGACGGTCTTGATCCCGGGAAAAAGCTGATTGAGGTTCGCCGCCCAACCTTGGGTGATCGAGTCGCCGAGAAACACGACGCCGTTCTGATCTTGCTTTACCCGCTTCGCCCACGCGCTGCGTTTCTCCGTCCAGATTTTCTGAAACCAATCGTAGCGGCGGATCGGCCCGGTGCCGGGTAGCCCGTCGTCAGTCGCCGGCAGGGCGAAATCGTGTTGGGGTGAGACCGCGGGAGCGGCCGCTGTCGCGGGCGCGGGTTGCGCTTGGCTCGCCAGAGCGCACAGCGAGGCAAGGCCCAGAACAAAAAGGGAACGAGGTATTTTCATAGGAAAGTTTGCGTGGTTCAGAGCAGCAATCGGCGCGCGACACGCGCCGCACGGGCGCTCATATCGCCAGAGTTTTTTCGATCCGGCGGTCCGGGATCATCCACATGATCGCGACCAGGACATTCATCGCGATGCCGAGTGCGGGGTGCACAAACGTGAGTCCAATCCCCACGCCATAAATCACCAGCGAAATTTTGCCTTTGGAGTCCGACCCGACCGCGCGAACCAAGGCGGAATCGGTGTCGTGGCCGGCGACCAGCGTGCGCGTCAAAATGTAGTAGGCCGCGCCCGCCATGATGAGCACGAAACTGTAGAGGGCGACTGGCCACGTCCCGAAGTGGTTCTCCCCCATCCAGCCGGTGGCAAACGGCAGCAGCGAGAGCCAAAACAACAGGTGCAGATTCGCCCACAGCACCGGGCCGTTGACCTGCTTCACCGCCTGAAAGAGATGGTGGTGGTTGTTCCAGTAGATCCCGACATTGATGAAACTCAGCACGTAGCTGAAAAACACCGGCCAGATCCCCTTGAGCGTGTCGAGGTCCGCCCCGTGCGGCACCTTCATCTCCAGCACCATGATCGTGATGATGATCGCGATGACTCCGTCGCTAAACGCTTCGAGCCGGCCTTTGTGCATAAAAATCCCCAGGTTGATCGGCCGGCCGCCTTATTTCGTCCACGCGCGGTTGCCCACTTCGGCCAACGGAAGACACGCGTCGAAACGACCGGGCACGGGATCATAGTGCAGCACGGTTTTTCCGACGGTTTCGCAGGTAAAATACCCGAGCACCGTCAGCTCCTTGATCTGATGGAAAAACGTCCGCGCCTTGGTCTTCGAAGCTTCGGCCAGCTTCGTAAGCAAGGCGTCCTGCTGCGCCGCCGTCAGCTGGACAAAAATCTTTTTGTGCGCGGCGAGGCTGGTCGCGTCGACCTCCGCCAAACCGGCGGCCACAACCTGCTGGTCCTCCGGCGCGAGATACTTTCCGAACATCAGATCGATAAAAGCCGGCACGCCCACATCGAGTGCGCCCGGCGTGTCGGTGCGCGGGAGGATGCGTTCCGCCACGCCGCCGACGATTTCGAACTGCTTCGCCGTGAGGTAAACGGGCTTCGCACCGGCAGCCCCGGCCGCCTCGGCGGCCTGCATGACGCCCTGCAACAACGACGGCGAAAATGCGACGCCGAGAAACAAGGTCGCGCGTTTGATCGCCTCACGACGGGACATCGCCCGCCCCTCATTGGATTCGGATAAAGTGGAAATATTCATGGTCCGGATTTCTTGGGCTTAGAGGTTGGTTTTCTTCAGCTCGCTGACCGCATGGTCGCACGCCCGCGCCGTGAGTGCCATGTAGGTGAGCGATGGGTTGACGCACGCACCGGAGGTCATGCACGCGCCATCCGTCACAAAGACGTTCGGCGCGGCGTGGACTTGGTTCCATTTGTTCAACACCGAGGTCTTAGGATCGCGGCCCATGCGCGCGGTGCCCATCTCGTGGATGCAATTGCCCGGCGCACTGTTCACCACATCGTCGAAGCCCGTGACGTTTTTCAGTCCCGACGCCTCCAACATCTCGACCGCCGAGGCCTGCATGTCTTTGCGCATGGCGTATTCGTTTTCTTTCCAACCGCAGTCGAACGTGACTGTCGGCTGGCCCCATTTATCGCGGAGGGCCGAGTTCAACGTGATCCGATTGGCATGATACGGCAGACACTCACCCCACGAACCGATGCCGAAACGCCACGGGCCGGGCGCGATTAAATCGGCCTTAAACTTCCCCCCGAACTGACTCAGTTCTTTGATATTGCTGGCCCAATCCAGCCGGCTCGCGCTGCCCTGGTAGCCAAAGCCCCGGACGTAGTCCTTGCGCGTCGTTTCCTTGTTCAAATTCCGGAACCGCGGGATGTAGATGCCGTTCGCGCGCTGGCCGCGAAAATACTTGTCGGCAAACCCGGCGGAAATGCCGCTGGCGCCCACCTTGAAGTGGTGGTCCATCAAGTTATGGCCGAGTTCGCCGCTGTCGTTACCGAGTCCGTTCGGAAAACGATCCGACTTCGAGTTCATCAAGATAAACGTCGAGGCGACGGCCGATGCGCAGGAGAAAATCACTTTGGCGTAATACTCGATCACCTCATTCGTCTCCGCATCGATGATGCGCACGCCGGTCGCGCGGCCTTTGTCCTTGTCGTAGATGATCTGATTAACGATCGAGAAGGGCCGCAACGTGAGATTTCCCGTCGCGTAGCCGGCCGGTAACGTCGACGCATTGCTGCTAAAATACGCGCCGTAGGGGCAGCCGCGAATACAGCGGTTCCGATACTGGCAAGTCCCGCGGCCATTGAGCTCCTTCGTGAGGTTTGCGACTCGACCAATGATCATCGGGCGCCCGCCAAAAGCATCCGCAATGCGACGCTTCACGTCCTTCTCGAGGCAATTCATGTCCATCGGCGGCAAGAACTCGCCATCCGGTAAATGCGGCAAATTTTCTTTGCTCCCGCTGATGCCGGCAAATCGTTCGGCATAATCATACCAGGGCGCAATGTCGGCGTAGCGGATCGGCCAGTCGATCGACATGCCGTCTTTGGCGTTGGCCTCAAGATCGAGATCGCTCAACCGGTAGGACTGCCGTCCCCAGAGCAAAGATCGTCCTCCGACGTGATAGCCGCGCATCCAGTCGAAACGCTGCGCCTCCGAGTAGGGATTTTCGAGATCATTGACGAACCAGTGCGCCGACGCCGGGTGCGTCGTGTAGCCCGTGCGCGCCTGCTTGAGCTGTTTGGCGCCGTCCGCCGCCGAGATCTTGTTCCGCCCTTCGAACTCCCAGCTCTCCTTCATCGCGGTCGGGTAGTCGCCATGTTTCACATCGCGCCCGCGCTCGAGGACGAGGGTCTTGAGGCCCTTTTCGCTCAGCTCCTTCGCGGCCCAGCCGCCGCTGATACCCGAGCCGATGACAATCGCATCATAGGTGTTTTGTTTCGTGCCTGCGCCTTGAATAGTGGCCATGGGGATAATAGAGTTTTCTGTCGCGAGTTCCGACGGGGTGAATGGGAGGCGCAAGGGTGAACAGACGAAACCGTCGCGTTGCAACTCGGACATTTGCCACGGGAAAAACAGTGCAGGGGTGAACTGACTTACTCAACCGCCCCGCATCGGCTTCGTGCATACCCACCGCCCCTTTTGTTTCACCGCGCAGGCTCGACCCGGCGCTCCATCGCCTCGATCCGCTGCTAACCTATCACGATTTATTTCACGGCATGATCGGCAACGACTACCCAATTTCATCACGCGCGGTCCGAATGCAACTGTTGAATGAAATGAAACAAAAATCAGATTGATTCTTTCACAGAGGCTTTCACCGTGTCGCGGTTTCCCATGAATTACCCCTCTTCAAGGCGCGGCGCACCCTCGCGGCCAATCGTCGCTGGCACTTGGGCGTTGGCCATTTGCCTGGGCGCGGCCGCTCACGCTGCAGACGTCCCGGTCGCCTTCACCAATTCTCTCGGCATGCGTATGGTGCCGGTCAAACCCGGCACGTTCCGCATGGGTGAAACGCGGGCCACGCCGCGCCAAGTTTTCGGCCAAGCGGACTACCTTACCCGCGGCGACTGGGATGAACATCCCACCCATGAAGTCGCGATCACTCAGCCGTTCCTCATCGCCGACCAAGAGACAACCGTCGCGCAGTTTCAGAAATTCCGGGCCGGCTTTCTTGGCGCCGCCGAATTCGCGCCGCACGCGTCCGGAATCAGCTGGGATGAGGCCACCGCATTTTGCGTCTGGCTCAGACAGCAAGAGGGGCGGCCTTACCGACTCCCCACGGAAGCGGAATGGGAATTTGTGTGTCGCGCCGGCACAGATACGTCGTTCTCGTCCGGGGAAAAACCCCCGGCCCCCGGTCAGCCCAACGCCTGGGGCGTAAAAAACCTCCACACGGGCGTCGCGGAATGGTGTTACGATTGGCACGGCGAATATCCTGCCGCGCGCCAAGTCGATCCCATCGGCCCCGCCGGTGGCGTGGCACGCGTCGTGCGTGGTGGCGGCCTCGACAAACTTTCCCCGTATTACGCACGCTCCGCCAACCGCGCCGGCGCTCCCCCGAATTTTCCGCCGCGCTCGGTCGAGGACATGGCGGCGATGATTCAGCGCTCGCCCGCCGCCGCCAACACCGACAAAGCTGCGGCGCAAAATTTCAAGAGCGAGATGCTCTACAAGAATTTCGTCCGCTCGACTCCCAACCACCAAGGTCAACATCCGATCGGTTTTCGAGTCGTGTGCGCGCCGTTACCCGCCACGCCGCCCACTGCGGCACACGTGGCCTTCGCAACCCTCGGTGTTTCCCAATCCGGTCCCCCCGCCAGCATCGGTCCGAATCCTGCGCGTCCGTGGTTTCGGAAACGCTTCATGCTCCCGACGCCGCCCGAAAACACCGCGCCCGCGCAGCTCGTCGCGCATCGCGCCCTCGGCCTGCATCCCGCGTTTCTCCGCCACCACCACAGTCCCGCGCTCGAGGTTTGCGCCAACGGCGACGCGCTCGCCGTCTTCTTCACCGCCGTGTCCGAAACCGATCCCGATGTCGCGTTGATCACCACGCGTCTGCGTTTCGGCGCGGAGGCCTGGGATCCACCCGATCTCTTTCTCGACCTGCCCGACATCGACGACCACGCCCCGATGTTGTGGAACGACGCCGGCCAGCTGTGGTTTGTCTGGGGCGCCAACAAACTCGACTCCGGTTTCCCGTTCCAATGGATGACCTCGCCCGATCACGGCGCGACGTGGAGTGCCGTGCAACTTCCGCTCTTTACCACCTCGGTCGGCGGCTACTCCGCTCAGCCCATCACCAATGCGTTTCGCGACCGTGCCGGCGTGATCCGCATCGCCAGCGACGGCGTCGGACCGGAGTCCGTCCTCTGGGAAAGTTCCGATCACGGCGCGACGTGGCGTGACCCCGGTAGCCGGAGCGGCGGCCGGCACACGGCGTTTGTCGAACTGCGCGACGGCCGCATTCTCGGTATGGGTGGCAAAAGTTCGCAGATCGACAACTTCATGCCGCGCTCGATTTCGTCCGACGGCGGCCGCACATGGGCAATTTCCAAATCGCCCTTCAGCTGGCTCGGCAGCAATCAACGTCCCGCCCTCATTCGCCTCGCGAGCGGCCGCCTGTTTTTCGCGGGCGACCTCCAAAACGAGAAAGGCTCGCAGCCCGCCGGCTTCACCGAGCGTGGGGCCATCGTCGCGCTCTCCGACGACGAGGGCGAAACGTGGCACACGCGCAAACTCATCGGCACGCAGCCCCACGATACTCCCGCACGCGCGAAACAGCTCGGCGGCGACACCCTCGGTTACACCGTCGCCCGGCAGGCCCCGAACGGCGTGATTCACCTGATCGCTACCATGACTGAGCCCTGCCTTCACTTTGAACTCAACGAGGAGTGGATTCTGCGTGGCGACGAACGCCTCGCCCGGGCCGACGATGCGACCCTCCGGCGCAACTCCGCCACGCTGGTGCGCGACGTCCGCGACTTCGTCGAGCGCGACGCCCAGGGCCGCGTCCGTTTGCGCTATTCCGGCGGCATCGCGGATGATGGACGGTT
The DNA here is from genome assembly GCA_945871085.1 of Opitutus sp. GAS368. GTDB lineage: Bacteria > Verrucomicrobiota > Verrucomicrobiia > Opitutales > Opitutaceae > GAS368. The sequence goes on from CAMBVX010000008.1 coordinate 6,846, forward strand.
TTTGCTGCACGGCGCCTCTACTTGGTTGCTCCCCGATGGACGCCCGCAACGCACGGCTACCTACGCTCTGGGTGGGCTCACCGGCCGAGAGACCTTCCACGCGCCTGACGGCGCACTCGCGTGGACACGCGATCACCGTCGTGACGGCACCTCGGAACATGTGACCTATTGGCCGACCGGCGGCGAGCGCACGCGTTCGTCGTGGCGCGACTTCCACGCGGAAGGCCCGGCTGTGCTCCTCGCTCCTGACGGCCGCGAAGTCATGCGGGCGGAGTTCGCATACGGCCGCGTGAAATCCGTCATCGGCGATCCGACCGACTACTGAACCGTGAAACGGCTCCTCGTTTCTTTTTTCGCGACGGCCGGCTTAAGCGTAGCATTGCCCGCCGCCGGGCCGACTAACGCGTCACGTCCGCCCAACATCGTCTTCATTCTCGCCGACGACATGGGCTGGAACCAAGCAGGCTTCAACGGTTCCGCCTTCTACGAGACGCCCAACATTGATCGGCTCGCGCGTGCGGGCGTGCGCTTCAGCGACGCCTATTCAGCCGCGCCGATTTGTTCGCCGACGCGCGCGGCGTTGATGACCGGAAAATATCCGGCGCGTCTCCACCTCACCGACTACATTCCCGGTCGGCAATGGGAGGGAAAACCGCTCGTCACCCCGAAGATGCAGCAGGGCCTGCCACTCGCCGAGCGGACGCTCGCCGAGCGACTCAAGGAACGCGGCTACGCCACGGGCCTCTTCGGCAAATGGCATCTCGCGGCCGACTACGATTACCAGCCGCATCGTCCCATGGACCCGGAGTCCCAGGGCTTCGATACGGTTTTCCACACCCGCAAACCGGAGCAAGCCGACGTCGATCCGATCAAGCCCGACGCGCACAACGCCGTCGAAATCACCGACCGTGCAATCGCGTTCATTCACGCCAACCGCGCGCGTCCGTTTTTCTGCTACGTCGCGCACAACGTTGTGCACACGCCGCTGGGGGAAGAGCCGGCTCTGGTGGAGAAATACCGGCGCAAACCCGGCGCCGATCGGCCCGAAAACATCCCCGTGATGGCCGCGATGATCGAGCGCATGGACCACGGGGTCGGCCGCCTGCTCGCGGCACTCGGGACGGCCGGGCTCGCCGAAAGCACCCTCATCGTTTTCACTTCGGACAACGGCAACATCGGGCCCCAGCAAGCGCAGACGCCCTTTCACGGAGGCAAGGCGACGCTCTGGGAAGGCGGCATCCGTGTGCCGCTCGCGATTCACTGGCCGGGCGTGACGCGCGCCGCGGCGACGAGTGCCGAGCCCGTGATCACCCACGACCTGTTTTTCACTCTGCTCGCCGCGGCGGACATTGCCGCCTCCGATTTTCCGCCTGACGGGGTCAGCCTCCTGCATCACCTGCGCAGTGGCGCGCCGCTCGGTCGCGACGCGATCTACTGGCACTATCCGCACTATCACCACCTCGGTGACATGCGCCCCGCCAGCGCAATTCGATCCGGCCGCTACAAACTGCTCGAGTGGCAGGAGGGTGCGCTCCTCGCCCGGGGACCCGCTGTTAGCCTTTTCGATCTGACCGCCGATCCGGGTGAGGCCAACGATCTCGCCGCAGCCCAACCCACGCTCGCCGCCGAATTGTGCGAAAAACTGCTTCGCTGGCGCGCTTCTGTCGGCGCGCAGGAAATGACCGTCCGTCTCGCCGCTCCGCGAACGCCGGCCCGCTAGTCTCCTTTGTTCATGGCCAAACCTTCCGCTCCACCCACCGTTGTCGATGTCGCCGTCGCCGCCGATGTCGCCATCGGCACGGTCTCACGCGTGCTCAACACCCCCGACGCCGTGCGGCCCGATATTCGCCAGCGAGTGCTCGATGCGATCACGCGGTTGGATTACCGCCGGCTGCGCCAACGCCGCATTCCCGTCGCAACCGAGACCGGCCGCCGCCGCCGCCGCGGCAACCTCGGCATCGTCCTGATCGGGATGGACGAATCGCTGGCCCATCTCCCGGTGATCACCGAGGCCATCCACGGCGTCGAACTCGCGACCGCCGCCGAGGGCATCAATCTCATGCTCGCCAATGTGCCACAGGCCAACCGTGTGCCCGCTTTCCTGACGCGCAATCAGGTGGACGGCCTCATTGTGAAGAGTCCGCTCCTCGGCGATTTCAAAGCCTGCGCCAGTGCCGAACTCGTCGCCGCCATCGCCCGCGTCCCGCACGTCTGGCTCATCGGCCGCCCGGACAACGCCACCGGCGATGTCTGCGCCGTCGACAACGACGCCGGAGCCCGGCTCGCCGCCGACTATCTGCACGCGCACGGCCACCGACGGATCGGATTTCTCCATCCGCGCCCGGGCCAGACCCGTTCCGAAAGTCTTAAGCTCAACTTCACCATGCACGCGCAGCGCCTCGGCCTGAGCGTGCAACCCTTCGAAAAACCGCTGACCGATCCGGTGCGCTGGCCGCTGCCGGCCATCACGCAGCCCACCGACCTCATGCCGCTGCTCGACCGCTGGGCCGCCCTCGCGCCTGGGGTGCGTCCCACCGCCATGCTCGTGCCGGCCGACAGCATCGCCGTCCAACTCTACGCCGCCCTGCGCCAACGCGGTCTGCACGTCGGCCGCGATCTCAGCATCCTTTCCTTCAACCACGAACGTCCGCTCGTGATGGGCCTCGCACCCGCTCTCACGACGATCGATATCCGCGCCGAAACGATCGGCCGGCGCGCCGTCGAGCGACTGCTCTGGCGCATCGATCATCCCGAAGATCTCGTCCCCACCAAAATCGTCGTCGAACCCATCCTCGTCGAGGGCGGCTCCGTTTCGACTCTGCACCCATGAAAGCTCTCCACCGCGGACTCCGCGTGCTCGTCCTTGCCGCATCCCTGTTCATCGGCGGCACTCTCTCCCTTCGCGCCGCTCTGCCCCGCGAGGTCGGTCCGAAGTCGCCCGTCGTCAATCTCACCGGCTACGCTACCGTGGCCTACGTCGATGCCCGACAGGGTAACGATCTCACGGGCAATGGTTCGCGCGCCAAACCGTGGGCATCGCTGCCACGCGCGCTCGAATCCGTCGCGCCCGCCGCGGGCTCCCGCGCGGCGTTGCTCTTCTCCGCCGGTCGCTACACGCAGCCGACCTTCGCCCTCAAGCCACGCGTCGATCTTTACGGCGGCTTCGCTTCGCCGGGCGGCGCCCGCGACATTTATGCGCACGCCACGGTCCTCGACGGTGAGGAAACCCAGCGCATCGCCATCGGTTGCGACGACGCCCGCGTCGATGGTTTTCATTTCACGCGGGGCCGCGTGCGGGGCAAAGGCGCGGCGCTTTTTTGTGACGGCACCTCGCCGGTGATCGCCAACTGCGTGTTCACGCTGAACCGCACGCTCGTCCCACAGCCGTGGGCGCCGGCGCTGCTCCACGAAACCGCTCACGACGGCGGCGCCATATTTTGCACCAACACCGCCGCACCGCGGATTGAGCACTGCTATTTCTACGACAACACCACCGAGTGCGGTCGGGGCGCCGCGCTCGCCGCCGACCGCCGCGCCGCGCCGCGCATCACCGCCAGCGTGTTCGCCAACAACCGCAGCGGCATCGACGATCCGCTCCGCAGCAGCGATGGCGGCGCGATTTCGTTTTTCGGTTGGTGCGGGGGCGCGGTCTCCGGCTGCGTGATTTCCGCGAACATCTCCCTCGCCCGCAATGACGCCGGCGGGATCTTCCTCGCACTCTGGTCCGCTCCCCGCATCGCCGACAACGTCTTCACGGCTAATGACGGGGGTGACGATGCCGGTGCACTCTTCATCGGCGGCCAGGAACATCGCTATGGCGTGCCACTCGACGCCTTTCCGTCGGCCGAAAAATTCCACGTGTTCGTCGAGCGCAATGTTTTCGTCGGCAATACCAACTCCGCGAAAAACTCCGGCGCGATGCGGGTGACGATGGAGTCGCGCGCGACGTTTCGTGACAACCTCATCACGGAAAACCAGGGCGGGTTTTATCTCCAACGCTCCGAAATCATCGCCGAGCGCAACACCGTCTGGCAGGACTGGCGCTTCGTGGAAGACAAGCCCTCGCTCGGCCCGAGCGTGTTGACCGGCAATATTCTTAAAGGTCCCTTCGATGGCAAAGTCGAGGTGCGGGCAACCCTCTCGCGCAACATGGCCGAGCCATCCGCCGGTGGACTTGATTCGCTTCCGGTCACCGATGTGTTTCTCGCCGATGGTCAGACCGGTGAGATCGCCGGTCTCCACTACGACCCCGCGACCTTCACGACGGTCGTGACCACCACCGCACCCCTCTCCGCACCGGATCGCTTGACCGGTCGCCCTGTGAAATTTGCTCAGGGCAAAAATGGGCAATGGGGCGTGATCAAATCCGCGCGCGCGCGCGAATTTATGGTGTGGGGACGCTTGGAGCCCGAGACGAAACACCCCAAGGCCTTCGAAGTTCTGCGCACGTTCACCCTCAAACCCGACGCGCCCGCCGGTATCGGCGCACGCGTGAAGTAGGCTCGTCGATCCCTACACCACAAATCCCCCTTCCCCCAATCCACCCATGAAATACTGCCTCCTCGCGCTCCTTCTCGCCATTGGCACCGCCGGTTACGCAGCCGAAAAATCGAACTCCGCCGCACCCAAGCCCACTCGCGTCAACAAGGCCATCGAGCTCCTCGCTGCCGGCCAGCCCGTCTACTACGACTACGGCCGCGGCGGTGCCGAGGAGGGCAAAGAGGCGGCGAAGACGTGGGCGGACGTTTTGATGTATGACATGGAGGGCGCCGCGCTCGATTTCACTAAACTCCGAGCGTTCATGAAGGGCCTCGCCGATGCCGGCCCCACCGCAAGCGGTCACCGCACGCCCGCCGTGTTTGTCACCTTGCCGCTCTACGGCCTCGACGCCGCCACCGTGCAGGCCAACCACTGGATGATCCAGCAGGCGCTCGCCGCCGGCGTGCACGGCCTGCACATCTGCCATGCGCGCAACCCCGAAGCCGTCGCGATGTTCATCCGCGCCGCGCGCTACGAGATCCACCGGCAGGCCGTCGGCGCGGGCCTTGAGGAAGGCTTACGGATGTTCGGTGCGCACGAGTTCGCTTCCGGCATCTGGGGTGTTTCCGCCAAGGACTACTATTCCCTCGCCGACGTCTGGCCGCTCAATCCCAGGGGCGAACTCATGATCGGCGTGAAGATCGAGGACAAGGTCGGCCTCACCAACACCGCGGCGATCGTGCGCGTGCCCGGCGTGATTTTCGCCGAGTGGGGGCCGCGCGATACGAGCTACGCCAACGGTTTCCTCGACGTGGCCTTCGACTACGGCCGCAAGCCCGGGGTTGTCGAGCCCCCGCCGCTCAAGGCCGCCGCCGACCGCGTGATCGCTGCCAGCAAGGCCGCGAAAGTCTTCGTCCTCGACAACGCCCGCGCCGAAACCGTCGTGCCGCAAATCGACGCGGGCATGATGATCATTGCCGGCGGGCTCAAGGAAGTCGCCGAGATCGGCCGCAAACACACGAAGCGCACGGCGCCCTAGTTTCCCGCGTTGTTTTCCCTGGATCCACTCAACCCCCAATCCTGCATGTCCCTCCATTTTCTCGACGTCGTCGTCATCGGCATCTACTTCGCGGTGATCGCCGGCATTGGTTACTACGCGACGCGCGGCACCAAAACCTCCGAGCAATATTTTGTCGCCGGCCGCAACATCCCGATGTGGGCCGTCTCGTTTACGATTATGGCGACGATTATCAGCACCGGGACGTTCGTCGGCCACCCGGGCACAGCCTACCAGAAAGGTCTTATTCTGCTCGTGCCGCATCTGCTCGTGCCGTTCGTGTTGCTCGCCGTGGCCAAGGTCGTCGTCCCGTTCTACCGCCGCGTTGTGCGCATGAGTGCTTACGAATACATCGGCCAACGCTTCGGCATCGGCGGGCGGTTCTATACGTCGTTTGGATTTCTGGCCGACCGCATTTTCGATTTGGGTGTCACGCATGTGACCACCGCCCTCGCGATCAATGTGCTCACGGGCTGGGACCTGAAAACGGTCATTCTCGCCGTCGGCGTGTTCACCATCATTTACACCATGGCGGGTGGCATGGAAGCCGTTGTGTGGACAGATGTCGTGCAGGGCATCGTGCTCATGGTCGGCGGCGTTTTTGTGCTGGGCCGTCTGCTCTTTGCCCCCGAAGCGGGCGCGCCCTTCGCCGTCGTCGCCGAAACGTGGCGCATGGGAAAACTCACGCTCGGCTCGTGGGATTTTTCGTTGGCGAGTTTTACCAATCCCACGCTGACCACGACGTGGCTCTTCTGCCTCGCTTACGCGGTGCAGTGGACGCGCCGCTACGCGACCGACCAGCACATCGTGCAACGCTACCTCGTCGCCGAATCGGACGATGCGGCGAGCCGCGCGGCATTTTGGAGCGCCATGCTGTGCGTCCCGGTGTTCGTCACGTTCATGTTTGCCGGGGCCTGTCTCGCGGGATTTTTCGCCCTCGCCCAAGTCCCGCCGCCCGCCGTGGCCGACAGCGCGATGCCCTATTTTCTCGCCCACTTCATGCCCACCGGACTGCTCGGCCTCGTCGTCGCCGCCATCTTGGCGGCCGCGATGTCCACGGTGAGCGCGGACCTCAGCAGTGTCGGCACGGTGCTCACGGTCGATTATTTTCAACACTTCTATCCCAAAGCCTCCGACCGCGCGCGTCTGCTCTGCGGGCGGATCATGATCGCCGCGGCCGGAGCACTGACCGTGGTGGCGGCCTGGCTGCTGCTGCCCGAGAAGGACTCGGCGCCCCTGATGGAACGGGTCATCATGATCGCGTCGATTCTCTCGGGCGGGACGCTCGGGCTGTTCTGCCTCGGCTTCCTGACGCGTTCGGCCACGCGCCAGGGCTGTTACATCGGCGTCGCGTGCTGCGCCGTCTTCACCGCGTGGGCGATTCTCACCGAGCCGCGCCATCGAGTGCTCGATCTCGGCATCAACTTCCCGCTCAACCCCATCCTCATCGGCGTGTGTGGCCATGCGGTGCTGTTTGGCACGGGCTGGCTCGCGAGTCGCATCTTCGGTGGGGATCGGCCCGCCGACGTCGAGCGGTTGACCTATTACGGATTGAAACAGGTCAAGTCCGCCTCCGCGTCTCCGACCGCCTCATAAATGTCGCCGCGTCCGCCCAACATTTTGCTCATCATTGCCGATGATTTCGGCGTGCACCAACTCGGTTGCACGACGCTCGGCGGCGCGGGATTTTTTCAGACGCCGCACCTCGATCGACTCGCCGCCGAGGGCGTGCGGTTCGCGCGCGCCTACGCGACCGCGCCCGTTTGTTCACCGTCGCGCGCGAGCCTCTACACGGGCCTGCACCCCGCTCGACTCCATCTCACAGATTTTATTCCGGGTTCTCTGGTCACCAATCCACCGCTGCTCACCCCGGCGTGGCAACGCGGTCTGCCCGTTTCGGCGATCACGCTCGGTGACGCCCTGAAAGCGCGCGGCTACGCGACCGCGCATTTCGGGAAATGGCATCTTGCCGCCGACTACAATTACCAACCCGGCCGGCCGATGGACCCCGAATCGCAAGGTTTCGACGAAGTGCTCGTCACGCGCAAACCCGCGCCCGACGCCGACCCTGAAGCCGATCCGCACCACATCCACGCGCTCACGAGGCGCACGATCGAATTTGTCACGCGCGAGCGCACGCAGCCATTTTTCTGTGTGCTCGCGCACAACGCCGTGCATCGCCCGGAGTTCGCTCCCGCCGCCCTTGTCGCACGCCACGCGGCGCGGCCCGGTGCCGATGCCGAGGTCAACCGTCCCGTCCTCGCCGCGATGATTGAGGATCTGGATCGTGCGACCGGGCACTTGCTCGACGCTCTCCGCACTGCGGACCGCGACCGGGATACCCTCGTCATTTTCACCGCCGACCACGGCGCGTTCGGTGCGTCCGAACACCGCAAACCGCTCCGCGGCGCGAAGGCCGATCTCTACGAAGGCGGACTCCGCGTCCCGCTGCTCCTGCGTTGGCCCGGCCAGATCGCTGGCGGTGCCGTGCGCGATCAGGTGGTCAGCGGCACCGATCTTTTTCCCACGCTACTCGCCGCCGCCGCCGCGCCCGTCGGGGCCACGAATGATGGCTGCAATCTCTGGCCTCTCATCCGCGATGCCGAACACTGCCTCCCGCGCGAAGAACTGTGCTGGCACTATCCACACTACCACCACCTCGGCCTCGCGCCGGCGGCGGCCATCCGGATCGGTGATTTCAAACTCATCGAGTGGTTCGAGTCTGCCTTGGGCGCGCCTCGCGCAACCGGTCCGGCCTGCGAACTCTTCGATCTCGCCTCCGATCCGGGGGAGACGCGTGACCTCTCCGCTGCACAACCCGCCCACCGCGACGCGCTGCTGCACCGTCTGCGTGAGTGGCGCCGCGCGGTCGGTGCGCAGGAAATGCCGCTCAACGCCGACTACGATCCCGCCGCCGCCACGTGCGTCGCGCCACCCGTCGGTGATCGCCAACCACTCGAAGTATTATGAACACCGTCCTGCTCCAGCAGCCCAAGCGTCTCTTCTTCGGCCCCGGCTGTGCTGCGCGCGCCGCCGACGAATTTTCGACCGCTGGCCTGCGCCGCCTCTTCGTGGTCTCAAGTCCCAGCGCCGCGCGCCACAGTGCCGGTCTCTTGGAGGCTTGGCGCAGCTCCGGTTCTGCCTTGGAGATCAACACCTCCGTGAGCCGCGAGCCAGAAATCGCGCTCTTCGAGTCCGTGCTAGCGGACGCCCGCCAATTCGCGCCCGACGCCGTGATCGGTCTCGGCGGTGGCAGCCCGCTCGACGTCGCTAAACTCGTCGCTGCACTCCTCGACGGTCGTCAGGCGATTCGCGACGTTTTTGGTATCGGCAATCTACGCGGCCGCGCCGTTTATCTCGCGTGCGTGCCGACGACGGCAGGCACGGGCAGTGAAGTTTCACCCAACGCCGTTCTCATCGACGAAGGCGAACGCGTGAAGAAGGGCGTGATCAGTCCGCATCTCGTGCCCGACTCGGCGTTTCTTGATCCGATGTTAACGCTCTCAGTTCCCCCGGGAGTCACCGCGGCCGTTGGCCTCGATGCGCTCGTCCATTGCATGGAGGGCTACGCCAACAAATCCGCCCACCCGGCCGCCGACGTTTTCGCGCTCGAAGGCATCCGGCGTATCGGCCGCAGCATTTCGGTGGCGGTCGCGCACGGCGATGATCTCGCGGCGCGCACTGAGGTGATGCTCGGCGCTCTCTACGGCGGCCTGTGCCTCGGTCCCGTCAACACGGCCGGCGTGCACGCGCTGTCCGCGCCGCTGGGCGGAGAGTATCGCATCGCGCACGGCGTCGCGAACTCGCTGCTCGTGCCGCATGTCTTCCGCTTCAATCTCCCGGCCATGCCTGATCGTTACGCCGACATCGCCGTGGCTCTCGGAGTCGCGCCGAGTGGGAGTAGCGAGACGACCGCCGCCGCCGGACTCGAGCGGCTCATCGAGCTGTCGCGTGCGTGCGGGGTGCCGCAGCGGCTGCGCGACGTGAGCATCCCCGAATCCGACCTGCCGCGCCTCGCGCGCGAGGCGTTCAAGGTGCAGCGTCTCTTGAAAAACAATCCGCGTAAAATCACCGAGGCCGATGCCCTCGCGATCTACCGCGCCGCATACTGATATGACCGTCCCGTCCAAACCGATCCTCGCCGTCACCATGGGCGACGCCGCCGGCAGCGGCCCCGAATTGATCACGAAAGCGTTTATCGATCCCGAGGTCCGCGCCGTCTGCCGGCCACTCGTCGTCGGTGACGCGGCCACTCTGCGTGCCGCCCTCGCGATCACGGGAGTGGGTGCAACTGTTCGCCCGATTGCGCGCCCGGCTGACGTGGCCGACGAGACCGGGACCATCGACGTGATTGACCTCGCGAATCTCGATGCGAACCAACTCGTGCGCGGCCAAATCAGTGCCACGACGGGACGCGCGGCCTACGAATCCATCAAGCGCGCCGTCGAACTCACCCTCGCCGGAGAAACCCAGGCCGTGGTCACATCCGCGATCAACAAGGCAGCGCTGCATGCGGCCGGTTATCTCTACGACGGCCACACCGAGCTGCTGGCCGAACTGTGCGGTCAGCCCAAGGTCACGATGATGCTAGTCGCCGGCAAACTCCGCATCTGCCACGTCAGCACTCACGTCTCACTTGCAACCGCGATCACGCGCGCGCGGCCCGAGCGGATTTTGCAGGTCGTGCAGCTCGCGCATGACGGCGTGCGCCGGCTCGGGATCGAGCGACCGCACATCGCCGTGGCCGGCCTGAATCCCCATGCGGGCGAGGGCGGACTTTTCGGGACCGAGGAAATCGAGTTCATCGCTCCCGCCATCAAGGAGGCAAACAGCCGCGGCTTTCACGTGAGCGGACCTTTTGCCGGCGACACCGTTTTTTTCCGCACACTCCAGGGCGAGTTCGACTGCGCGATCGCGATGTATCACGACCAAGGCCACGTCGCCGCCAAGATGCTCGGCATCTGGCAAGGCGTGAACGTCACACTTGGGCTGCCCATCATCCGCACCTCCGTCGAGCACGGCACCGATTTCGCCAACGCCGGCCGGGGCACCGGCGATCCGCGCAGCCTCGTGCAAGCGCTCAAACTCGCGGCCGTCATGGCGAAAGCCGAAAAATAGTTTGTATCAGCCCCACCGAAAATCATGCGTGCGTTATCCTACCTCCTCCTTACCGCCGCCGTGGCAGTCGCTACCCGTGCCGACACCGTTGCGCTCTGGCTCTTCGACGAGCAAGTCGGTGTTTACCCGAGTTCCGTGCTCAACGATACAGGTCCGGCGAGTCATTTTTTGATTCTTGGCCGCGGTGCCGAACTCGTGCCCGGAAAATTCGGCCGCGCGTTGCGCCCGATCACTCCGCTGGCACTGACCATCCAGTATCGGGGCTCGGGCCCGGCCTCCGACGCGGATAGTGGGGGCAGTGCGGTGACCTTCGGCCTGCGTCCACCGCCCATGAAGCCGGGACGGACTCAGCCGCCGTTGACGTGGGAGAACGCGCACTTCGCAGCGCTGACCACCACGGGCGACGCGCATTTGCGGCGCGCGCCGTTCACAAATGCGACAGACTCCAAGTTAAACCTTGGCACCGGCGATTGGACGATTGAGTGCTGGCTGCGACTCGATCCTGCCGCGCAAGCCGAAGGCACGATCTTCGAAATCGGTGCAGGCCCACGGGGCGAGAATGAACACCTCACCCGCTTCAGTGTGCTACCAGAGCAAAACGCGTTTGCGTTGACCCAGCGTTCGCCAGTGACACTTGCGCTGGGCACCGAAAAGCTCGCACCCAACGACTGGATCCACGTGGCGTTGGTGCACACCGGCGCGACGGGCGAGTTGCGATTGTTTGCGAACGGAAAATCCCGGGCCAGCGCGTCGGTGAAAATGGACGCATTGCCGCACGGTGATGAAGCCTACGTCTCCATCGGTCGCGACGGCCGCTGGGCACGACCGCTCCTCGGGGTGATCGACGAACTGCGTATCAGCGACCACGCGGTCTACACCGCCGACTTTGCACCGCCCGCGAGTTTTTCGCGGATGCAACGCGCGGTGCGCCCGCCCCCGCTCGCGGGCTTGCCGCTCTTGTTCGGAGCCGAAGCGAAAGCCCCCGTGGTTGAGCTCGGCTCGCGGCGCCATCTCCTCCTCGACGACGCGTTGCTGGCCTCGCGCGAGAACATCACTTTCACGCCGCACGCCGCGCGGATGGCCGAGCGCGTCGTCGAGGGCAGCGGCTGGATTTCCATCGTCGACGCGGGCCCACAGGACATTCGGCTCTACCTGAAAGGGCCGCAAAACAGTCTCGCGGTGCTCGTCTCCAAGGACGGTGTGAACTTCACGGCGCCCGATCTGGGTCGCGGAGAATTCCACGGACAGCGCAACATCGTCATCACCGATTCGGCGTCGGTGGGCACCGTGTTCATCGACCGCAATGGCCCGCCTGAAGAACGCTGGAAAATCGTCACCGGCCTGCGCAGCCGCGGCGGAATTTTTGTTTACACGTCTCCGGACGGATTCACCTGGCAACGCCACGAGTCGGCTTCGCTCCCGTTTTGGGCCGGTTCGGCGGTGAACGTATTTTACGACGACCAGCGTCGGCGCTACGTGATTCACAACCGGACCGATTACTACCGTATGGCCGGCGGCAGCACGAACCGCAAATCGCTCCTCACGGAGGTTGAAGACTTGCTCGCGCCGTGGCCGTTCACGCCGGCCACGCCGGAAGTGACTCGTGCCACGACTGCGCGGGGCGTGCTCACCCACGTGGATCAACTCGACCCGTGGTGGCTCGACAATGGACCGCTCGCCCCCGGCGGTTTCGGGCTCGAGTATCCCATCGCGTTTGAACCCGATCCGAAGATCGATCCGGTCGGCACCGACATCTACAATACACGCGCTCAAAAATATCCGTGGGCCGACGACGCCTACGTGGCGTTTCCGCTTTTCTTCTTCCACTATCCGAAGGAGGGCCCGCCCCAGCGCCAAGTCCTCGGCTCTGCGGCGGAGGAACGCGGCTCCGGCCTCCTCGAGACCCAACTTGCAGTCAGCCGCGACGGCCTCGCGTGGAGCCGGCACCCACGTCCCGCCTACGTCGGCATCGGCGACGTCGACGGTTATCCGGTGCGGCGCTCCTATGTCGGCTACGGTTTCGTGCGACGAGGCGCGCAGCTGTGGCAATATTCCTACACGCGCTCGTCCTACCACGACTCCCATACCAAGAAGGACCGCGCGCCCGATGTCATCCACCGTCTCGTGCAGCGCGTGGACGGTTTCGTTTCCCTCGATACGCCTTACACGGGCGGCGCGTTCATGACGAAGCCGCTACGTTTCACCGGCAACCGGCTCGTGCTCAATGTCGACACCGACGCCGCCGGCTACGCCCAGTTTGGTTTCATCGATGAACAGGGCGCACCCATTCCGGGGTTTTCGGTCGACGAGTGTGTCTACGTGAACGGCGACGAAATCGACTACGAGGTGCAGTGGCTCGCGAAAGAGGGGCAGAAAACCAAAGACCTGTCCGCGCTCGCCGGCCGCACGGTGACGCTCGTCGCACGCCTGCGGGGCACGAGTCTCTACGCGTTGCAATTTGTTGCCCGGTGAATGTCCGCCTGAGAGATCTGAGCGCTGGTGGCGTATCCGCGTTGGCGGTGATGTGCGCGTGGCCAGCGCACGCGCAACCCGCGCCGGGCGTCGTGACGGTTGCGCAGTGGACATTTGATGAATCGGCGTGGCTCTACCCCAGTCACGTGATGGATACGACGGCCGGCATCGACGCTCCACTCGTGCTCGGGCTCGGAGGTCGGCTCGTCAACGGCCGCTATGGAAATGCGCTGTCGGCGGAGCCCTTCCCGCCGATCGTGATTCCTACCGAGGGCCAGCGAACGGCGTCGTTGGCGCGGCTCCCGGTGCCGGCGGGTCGCACTCAGGAACCGCTGACTTGGCAGATCGCTCAGTTTTGCGCGCTGATGACCGGTGGAGAGCGGCACCTACGGAAGGAAGTGTCGTTCGCTAATCCCACGGCCAGTGACCTCAACTTGGGTGCGTTCGATTGGACCGTGGAGTTTTGGCTGCAACTCGCGCCGTCGGCCCCGTCGGGCGGTGTGATTTTCGAGATCGGCACCGGACCACGGGCCGAAAACGATGTTGTCACGCGACTGACGATCGACCCGACAGCCGGAGAATTTTCCTTCTTCAACCAACCGACCGGAGCGAACGTGCGTCTCCCCATTCCGCGGGCGGCGCTCGTGGCGGGCAGCTGGCACCACCATGCTTTGGTTTTCAACGCGGCTGCAGCGGAACTCCGGATCTTCGTCGACGGACAACCGCAGGCGCCCGTAGCGTCCGTGCGCTTGCAGTCATTGCCGAAGGGCGAGGAGGCTTACCTTTCACTCGGCCGCGATGGCCGCTGGAATCGGCCGATGCCGGGAGTGCTCGATGAGCTGCGGTTCTCCCGCGGCTGTCGGTATCGGGGCGCGTTCACGCCACCGGCCAGCTTCGCGCCGTCGCCACCGTCGATTGCGCTGCACCGCACCGAGCCCTTGCGCTTTCCCCAGAATGCTCCGCGGACCGGGGTCGTGGCACTCGGGTCGCAGAAACATGTGTTTATCGATGATGCGTTGTTGGAGCGCAGCGAGGGGCTGACCTTTCACGTGCATCCGCCCCGGCAGGTCGAGCGCGTCATGGAGAATATCGACGGTCAATTCCGCAAACATCTCACGGTGATCGAGGACGAGCGCGGCGTGATCCGACTCTACAATCCGGGACCGGACGATTTTTATATGGTCCATGTGTCGCGTGACGGCGTGCACTTCGAGGCGCCGGACACCGGGCTCCAGCACAAAGGTCGACGCAATATCGTCATTGCCGAAGACGCTCCCATGGGCCGGCCCATCATCGATCCCAACGGACCGCCCGAGACGCGCTGGAAACTGGTGAGCGGCCACGAAGGCCGCGGCATTTATCTCTACACCTCGCCCGACGGATGGAAATGGACACGGCAACGCACGGCGGTGCTGTCGTTCCGCCTCGGTTCGCAATCGAGTTTTTTCTACGATGATCAACGGGGACTGTATGTGGGCTACCATCGCACGGGCTTTCCTCGCCTCGCGAGCGGCGGCACCCAGCGGGAATTTGTGATTTCGGAGACCGCGGACATCCACCGGCCGTGGCCGATCACGCCGCTGACTCAGGCGCAGTTGTGGGAAATTGCCAAGACCCGTCCCTTGCGCGCACCGCAACCCTGGTGGCTCGACAACGGCCCGCTCACACCGGGCGATGTGGGCATTGAGCTGCCGACGGCATTTGCCCCGGACTTCGCGATCGATCCCCCGGGCAGCGGCGTCTATGTGCCGAAGGCCACGAAGTATCTGTGGGCACCGGACACCTACGTCGCGTTTCCCGCGATGTATTTCGGCTACGAGGATCCCGAACCCCGCACGCGGGCGACCTTGTTCGAGCCGGCACGTGGCCTCGGCTCCGGTACAATGGAGGCGCACGTCGCCGTGAGCCGCGACGGTGTGTCCTGGAAACGTTTTCCCCGCCCGGCGTATATTCCGATGGCCCGCTACCAAGGCCGTGAGTTGCATCAGATTTATCCGGCCGAAGGGCTCGTGCGGCGCGGCGACGAGATCTGGCAGTATTTTTATGGGCAGGAAGAATACCACTCGCCCCGCGAGAAAAAGCCCTCCGGCAATGGCGTGTATCGAACGGTGCAGCGCCTCGACGGCTTCATCTCGGCCGACGCACCGTATGATCGCACGCTCACGCTCCTCACTCGCCCGCTGACGTTCACGGGGAAACGGCTGGTCTTGAACATCGACACCGGCGCGCTCGGTTTTGCGCAGATCGGCTTGCTCGACGAGCAGGGCAACGCGGTGCCGGGTTTTTCGGTCGACGAGTGTGTTTATGTCAACGTGAACTCCGTCGCGCACCCGGTGGAATGGATCGGGCGCGGAGATGTGTCCACGCTCGCAGGTCGAACGGTGCGGCTCGTCGTGCGGCTGCGCGGCGCCAACCTGTATGCGCTGCAATTCGTCGAACGATGAGCGATTATTTTCTCGCTGACGACTTGAGCGGTGCCCTCGACGCAGCGGCGGCTTTTCACCACGCGGGACGGCGCGTGCGGGTCGTGCTTTCCCCCGTCGATTGGACGTCGCGCGACCCCGATGAAGTCATCGGTGTGACCACGGAGACGCGCAACGCGCCGGCCGAGGTCGCGTCGGCCACGGTGCTAAACGCCATCGCTCACGGACGCGCCCAAGGCGCCCGCTTGATCTACAAGAAAATCGATTCGACGCTCCGCGGCCCGGTCGCCGCGGAACTCGGCGCAGTCGCGGCGGCCATGCCGGACGCACGGATTCTTTTTGCGCCCGCCAATCCTGCGGTCGGGCGCACGGTGCGCGCTGGCCGGTTGCTCGTGCGCGGTGTGCCGGTGGCCGAGACAGAGTTTGCCCGTGATCCGCTGAGTCCGGTCACCCAGAGCGAACTCCGCGCCCACGTGGGCGACCTCAACGGGGAACGAGTGGTCATTCCCGATACCGCCACGGAAGCGGACCTCGCTGCCAGCGTGGCGCGCATGGACGCCCACGGTCCAAACTGGGTCCCCGTCGGCTCAGGGGCACTCGCCCGCGCAGTGGCGGATCGGAGCGCGCACTCGGCGGTGCCGCGACCCGCCGTGACCGCCCTCGTGGCGGCGGGTCCGATTCTGCTGGTCTGCGGCAGTGCGCATCCGCTGAACCGAACGCAAGCGGAGGAACTCCAGCGGCAACGCGGCGTGCCCGTGTGCGAACTGCGGATCGAAGACATCGCGGGCACCGTGCACGCGGCGGTGGACACCCTCCGCAGCTCCGGTTCGCTGTCGCTGGTGGTCGGTGCCACCCGCACCGATAGCGCGGTGGCGTTGCGCGCAATTGCCGCAGTAGCCGCCCAGGTTATCTCCCGCGCGAAGGTGCCCCGCCTCTTCGTGACGGGCGGCGAAAGTGCCTTTGCGATTTGCCGCGCGCTGGAAATTTCGGCCCTCGATCTCTTGGCGGAGATCGAGCCCGGGGTGTGCCTCGCTCAGGCCGTGGCTCGCGATCGCGGGCGGCTGCTGGCGGTTAAGCCCGGTGGCTTTGGCGGGACCGATACGTGGGTCCGCGTTTGGGACAAACTTCGCGCGGCGTGATTCCTTATTTCATCTAATAATCAACTTCGTTGTTTAGGACGAATGAGTCAGTTGACGATGGAGATGGCAAAAATGCCACCGCGGATCTGTTTCAAAATTGACAAGTTACTATTTCAATTCTGCCTTCAAACCACTCCACCGCGCACGTTTCTGTCCCACTCGTTTTGCGCCCCTCATCTGCCGGTGTTTCCCCGTCGCTTTTAATCACCCCAACGCCTTCGCCATGACCCCAAGTATCCTGACTCGCTTTCACCACGGCCGACTCACTCTCGTCGCCATGTTCACGTTGGTCGCGTCCTCTGCATCCCTCGCACGCGCCGGTGATGTCGTCGGCCGGGCCACCGACTCCAATTCCGGCAACTACTTGGCCGGTGTGACGGTGACGGTGAGCGGCACCGATTTGAGTGCGGTCACCGACCGCGAAGGCCGCTTCTCACTTCCGAATGTGCCGGCAGGTTCCTATAAGATTTCCGGCGATTATTTCGGCTACAATCCCGTCTCCGCAACCGTCACGGTAAGCGCTACCGGCAGCGCGACGGCCGACTTGGCGTTCGGCAACGAGGTCGTAACGCTCGGATCGTTCACCGTGGAGGGTTACCGCGAGGGCCGCTCCAAAGCTCTGCAGCAAAAACGCACGGCGGACAATGTGATGGATATCATCTCCGCTGACTCGATCGGCAACCTGCCCGACCGCAACGTCGCCGAGGCCATCGCTCGCGCCCCGGGCGTGAACCTTTCCCTCGAGCAGGGTGAAGGTCGCTACGTCAGCATCCGTGGCGTTGAGCCCAACCTCAATCAGGTTCTCCTCGACGGTGCCACCATGGCCGCGCCCGGCGGCTCCCGACTCGGCCGCGCGGTGCCGTTGGATTCGCTCGGCACCGGCCAGATCGCGCAAATCGAAGTGATCAAGAGCGCGACGCCCGACATGGATGCCAATGCGCTCGGCGGCACGTTGAACCTAAAGACGGCGAGTCCGTTCGACCGCAAGGGTCGCCATCTCTCCGGCTCGCTCGCCGGTAATCACAACGAGACCAGCGCGAAAAACGACGTCGAGGCGCGGCTGGCCTTTTCCGATACGTTTGGCCCGGGCAACAAATGGGGTCTCGCGGCCGGCGCCAGCTACGAAAAACGCCACTACTCCAACAACTGGGTGCAGGCTTCCGGCTGGAATCTGCGCGCGATCAATGGCGTCAATGTCTACCTGCCCAGCGGCTTCGAAATCAAACCGGAGTCTGGCAGCAACGCCCGCAGCGGCGGAAATATCTCCCTCGAATTTCGACCCGACCAAGACACGCAGTTTTTCCTTCGGCCCACCTTCAGCCGCACCTCGCGCAAAGAACAAACCGTCGAAGTGCTTCATTCGGTCGACAACTCCACCGCCCGCACGACGCTGACTTCGCCGACAGCCGGCACCTTTGCGGGTGCCGGAGTGCGCACCGAACGCCGCGATTTCGACAGCCTGAAGACACAGGATCTGTTCAGCGTCGCGAGCGGGATCAAGAAAGTCATCGAAAACTTCACCATCGAGCCCATGGCCACTTATTCGGCGGCGAAGGAAGAAACCCCTTACAACCGCGTGCTCGCCTTCCGCAACGGCACCGGTGGCACGGGACCGGTCAACTTCGATATCAGCGCCTTCGACTTCACTCGGTGGGATGTAGACCCGGCGATCGACCTGCCGTCCAAATACACGCTTCGCCGCACGCGCGACGACACCGGGGTCGTCGATGAAAACACGCTGACGGCGAAGATCGACGTGCGCTGGGACGCCCGCGGGCTCATCGGCCGGCCCAGTTTTCTCAAGACGGGATTCAAGTATCTCTCCCGGGATCGCACCGTCGATCTTGAGTCCAAGCGCCTCGTCCCGGTCGGCAATTGGAACCTCGGCACTATCGGCGTAGATCCCGCGGTCTCGGTCTACGACGGCCGCTACTCCAGCGGATTCCTGCTCAACGCGCCCAAGACATGGGCGTATATCGCGAACAATCCCGCGCTCACTGTTTTCGATCCGGTCGACTCGAACACCAACTCGATCGAGGATGACTACAAAATTAAAGAGTTCATCTACGCCGGCTATGCGATGGGCAATGTGAAGTTCGGTGCGCTCACGCTCTTGGGCGGTCTCCGCTGGGAACAAACCGATGCGACGATCCGCGCCGTCGAGGCGCGCTCGGTCGGCACCACGCTTCTCGGGCGTTTCCCCAAGTCCGGCACGACCCGCTACGACAAGCTCTTCCCTAATCTTCAAGGCGTTTATCGCTTCACGGATCGGCTCCTGCTGCGCGCGGCGATTACCGAGACCATCGGCCGCGCCGCCTACGAAGACGCGCGCCCGCTGGCCATCTTCCGCTACGACCCGCTCGGTGCGGCGACGCTCAATCCCGCGTTCCCCTTCACGGGCACCGTCAACGTCGGCAATCCCGCGCTCAAGCCCTACGAGGCACGCAACTACGACTTGTCGCTGGAGTGGTATCTCAAGGGCAGTGGCATTCTCTCGGTGGCGGCCTTTCGCAAAGAGGTTGGCAATCCCATCTACACCTATTCCGAAACGCAGCGGAACGTGGTCTACAGCGGCGTCTCGCTCGACTCGCTCAGTCTCACGAGCAAACGCAACGCGACGAGTGGAGAGATTTCCGGCCTCGAATTGAATCTCTACCAGCCGTTCAAATTTCTCCCCTCGCCGTTCGACGGTTTTGGCCTCGACGCCAACTTCACGCGAATCACCTCCGAGGAGGTTGTCCCGACGCGCCCCGGCGAAGATTTGCCGTTCTTCCGCCAGCCCGGAAAAATCGCAAACGTCACGTTCTTCTACGAAAAATACAATTTCTCGGCCCGCGTCGCGTGGTCGTATGCCGACCGCCAGATCTACTCGCTCGGCTCCAACGTGCTGAACGACATCTACCGCAATCCGCGCGGCCAATACGACGTGCAGCTCCGCTGCCGGATCAGCAGCCGCTACTCCATTACGGGCTCGGTCCGCAACCTGACCCGGGAGAAAGAACAGTTTTCCTACGGTGTAAACGGCCTCGTGCGCACCAGCCGTTTGCTCGACCGCGACTACAAGCTCGGCGTCGGCTTCAATTTCTGAGGAGAAGGGAGCATTTTCCGATCGGACTCGATCTCCTCCGCTCGGCGCCATTTTTTCGCACCAAAAATTCTTGCAGCCGACTTCGTGACCATCACATCGGCGACCCCGTCGCCATCAACGCATTGATGTCGCGATACGCCGTCGCACCGTCGGTGAGCGGCCCGGAGGTTCCGCTTCGCAGGAACTCCGCGACCAGCGTCGCCGTCCGACCAAGCATCACTTCCGGAATGGCCGAACCGGCGCTGAGCCGCCGCGCCCCCAGCGTGGCCAACTCCGCTGCCGCCGGCAGTCCCGCCCGCGCCTTCACATTGAGCAGCAGCTTCACCGCCGCCGCGATTAGGCGGATTTCCTCTGCGTCCACCAAACCCGGCACAAAGATCCCGCTGACCCCCGCCCCGCGGTAGCGCTCCGCCCGCGCGAGCGTTTCCGCGACGCGCACCTCGGGCGCGCAGGTGTTGCGCAGATAGGTGTCGGTGCGTGCGTTAATAAAAAGGTCCACTCCCAGTCGTTCACCCTCGCGTCGCACCTCCTCGATCTTCGCGCAGAGCAAGTCCGGGCTACCCGTGCCGTCTTCGAGGTTGATTCCCACTGCTCCCGCTCCAATCACGGCGGCCACGTTCTCACCAACCGTAGCCACATCGTCGGAGTAGCCGGCTTCAGCATCGACTGAGAGAGGCACCTGAATCACGCGCGCAATCCGCTCAACCGTTTCCACCAGCAGCCGCACCGGCAGGTGACCGCCGTCCGCAAACCCGAGCGACCACGCGACGCCGGCACTCCTGGTCGCAATTGCTTTGGCCCCAAACTTTCCACCAAGCGCGCATCCCCAGGGTTGCAGACGTTCGCGAGCAACAAAATCCCTTCAGCGTGCAATCGGTTAAAGAGGCGGGCGCGGTCAGATTGGCGGGCATTCATGATTTTTCAGCGATAAAACTGCACCGCATGTCTCATGAAATCGCCCCCCCCTTGCGCTGCGTCGGGCGAAAATCTTCCGGAGTGTATCGGTCTCTATGTTCCGCGTACCCGCAGCCGGGCCGTGAAGCTCCACTGTCCTTTCACGTTCTGAATTTTGAGCAGAAACTGATTCTTCCCCTTTTTCAGCCGCAACGGCACCACGTCATCGTCGAGGCGACTCGGCCGGTCGATCCACCGATCAACCGCCATTTCGCCATTGAGCCAGAGTTTCATGCCATCGTCGCTGCCGACGCCGAGCCATGCATCGGTGTCGTTAGCGACGTCGATTTCGGTCCACGCGTAGCCGACGCAGTAGTCGAGGTCGCCGTTGCTGGCACCATCCATGAAATCCACGAGCCCTTCCTCCGGATTCATTTTTTTCCACGTAAGTTTGGCGCCGTCGATCGTGAGTTTCTCCCCGGCCGTCGGACGCACCGTCCCGGCGCCACCGTTGTCCTCAAACCAATCGCTGTTAAATGAATTCGTCTGCGAGGCCTTCGAGATACCTTTGCCCGTGCCCGCTTTGACCGTCTGCATCATGAGCGTGCCATCCGCGCCGACGCTCGCGACCTTTGAAAACGACTGCTCCGGCACCTGGATCGCTTTCAACACCAGCCAACTCTTGAAGGGCAAATCGACGCGCGCCTCGCCGTTGATCCACGCCGCATCGGCTGCCAACTGTGCGTCAGGCGGCCCCACTTTGACGGAATAAGTGTAGTGGCCCGGCACCGGCACACCGTTCTCGATCGCCGGCACAAAGAGCGCCATCTTCCGCAGGGCCTCGGCGATCGGCGCCTTCACCGCGCCAGGCATTTCGGATCCGGGCAACAACTCCACGGTGCCGACCGCGCCGTCGGCCGCGACCGCGAGCTTGGCCTCGATGCGCGCGATGCCATTTTGCCTCAGCCCTTCGAGCCGAAACAGGTCGGCCAACAGCAGCGGCTCCGCCCGGCTGTGGGCAAACTCCCGCGGCCGCACCGCGCCGAGGTAGTGGGCCCGGTCCCGCGCGGTGCGCGGATTCGCCGGGTTGAGCTGCCAAAGCATATTGCTCACGCCGTCCACGAAACGCATGAGATCAACGACCTCGTTGGCCGGCCCGCCGAAGAGCGGCACGCCCTCGCGCGTCATCAACATCATCACAAATCCGCCGCCCGGCACAAAACGCGAGAGGAGCTTCATGTCCGATTGTTTCTTGGGATCGACGATGTTCCAGGCGCGATTCGCCGGCAGCGCCCTCGCATCGAAGCCCGAATCCCACGTGCTCATCACCACCGACGCCACGCGGCCGGGATAGACGCGTTGGATCCGGCTGAGGAAAGGCGCGAGGTTGTCGAACAGCCGCCACGAGCCACCGCTCTGCCGCGAGCGAAAGAGCACAATGAACAACTCCGGCTCGGGCAACTTAGTCAGGTCCACCTCCTTCAGTTTTCCACTCTCCACGCGCATCAGGCGGCCGATGAATTCGCTCGAGGTCTTGCCCTGCGCCTCACTCCATTTCGCCGCCCGTGGCGGTCGCCCTGCCGTCGCCTCATGAAACCGCACGCAATCCTCCGGCGAGAACGCGCGCATCGGCAGAAACTTGCTGGTCGTCCCTCCGGTGCGAAACAGCATGAGTGGCCCCATCGCCTCGACGGGTTCGCCCTTGAACCTCCCACCCTTGACGTCCTTCCACTCCGTCATGACCGCATCCGCCGCGCGACCAGACGGCACGACGAGACCGAGGAAGACGACGACCGACCAAATGGATTTTGGCATGGGGTGGAACGAATCAAAACGATCTGTTGGAGAAAACAATATTTCGGTTGCGCAGCGCGAGCTGCCATTTTCCAACCCGCATAAACACGATTCGCTTTCCCTTTTGCGCTCCGCCCGGCATGACTCACCGCCCATGAACGCTTCCCCTGCACTCTCCCGGCGTGACTTCCTGCTTTCTTCCGCCGCCGCCCTAGCCACCGCCCACGTCCCACTTTCCGCCGCGACCACCGGCCCTGGGCTGATCGCCGAGCCTATCATCGATATTCACCAGCACACGAACTACGGCGGCGCTCGCGACGCCGCGTTCCGGCAGATCTCACCGGCCCGCACTCACGCCCAACTCCGAACTCACCAACTCGGCCTCGGCGTCACCAAGACCATTTTACTCCCGTCGGGCCGCGACGCCTTTCGCCCCTCGACCATCAACGGCCGCTCCAACGGCCTCGAAAGCACGATTACCGGCAACGAGGACTGCCTCGCTTTCGTGCGCGCTTTTCCGGACGAATTCGTCTTCGGAGCCAACGAGATCAGCGACCTCGCCGACGCAACCACCGTCATCGAAAAATATCTCAAACTCGGCGCCGTCCTCATCGGCGAACAGAAATTCAACGTCGAATGCGATTCAGCCGAGATGCAGAAACTCTATCAACTGGCCGAGGCCTACCGCGTGCCGATTTTGATGCACTGGCAGATCGGCAGCTACAATCAGGGCTTCGACCGTTTCCACACGATGCTGAAGAAATATTCCAAGGTAAACTTCATCGGCCACGCGCAGACTTGGTGGGCCAATATCGACCAGGCCTGCGACAACGACCCGCGAAATCTTTATCCACGCGGCAAATTGACCCCGGGGGGCCTGACGGACCGCTATCTCCGCGACTACGCCAACATGTTTGGCGATCTTTCGGCCGGCTCCGGAGAAAACGCGTTCAAGCGCGACCCGGATCACGCGCGCGCCTTCCTCGCCCGCCACCAAGACAAATTAATGTTCGGCAGCGACTGCGTCGACCCCACCGCCAACCTCGCGGTCTGCTCCGGCGCCCGGCAACTCGCCCAAGTCCGCAACTTCGCTCCCAACAAAATCGCCGAGCGAAAAATGCTCTACGAAAACGCGAAGCAGCTGTTTCGGCTCTGAGGGTCGGATTGCTCGGACTACTTCGCGCGATTCCGCGGATGAAATTTCGCGTGCTGGTCGATCAATCGCTGCGGTTCTACCGCCGTGTAGATTTGCGTCGTCGCGATGCTCGCGTGCCCGAGCATTTCTTGGATGGCCCGGAGATCTGCGCCGCCCGAAAGCAAGTGCGTCGCGAATGAGTGACGCAGCCCGTGGGGTTTCACGTTTTTCGCGATGCCCGCCCGCTGGGCATATTTTTTCACCAACATCCACAGCATCACGCGCGACAGCGCACTCCCGCGGTTGTTGAGAAAAAACTGACTGCCCGTCCTGGGCTTCACCAAGTGCGGGCGACCGGACAAGAGATAGGTCGTCAGCGCATCCTGGGCCTTGCCGCCCACCGGCACGATGCGCTCCTTCGCACCTTTGCCAAATACGCGGATGAAACCGTTCTCGAGATCCACCTGTTGCAGCATCAACGCGGCCAGTTCGGAAACCCGCAGTCCGCTCGAGTAAAAAAGCTCCAACAACGCTCGGTCGCGCAGCGCCCGTGGAGTGCCACCATTCGGGGCCATGAGTAGCCGGGCGACATCGTCGGCGGAAAGGGTGCCCGGAATTTTCCGGA
Source organism: Opitutus sp. GAS368 (assembly GCA_945871085.1). Lineage (GTDB taxonomy): Bacteria > Verrucomicrobiota > Verrucomicrobiia > Opitutales > Opitutaceae > GAS368. The sequence goes on from CAMBVX010000008.1 coordinate 31,070, forward strand.
CGAGCTTCGGTCCCGACAACAACGCCGTGAAATCATCCTCACGGAGTTTTTCGCGCACCAAGAACCGAGCGAGCATACGAACCGCCGTGAGTTTGCGGGCCAGACTCGCGGTCTTGTAGCGCTTACTGTCGAGCGAGTGAATCCACGCTCCGATCTCTGCCCGCGTGACGCCGCGCCAGTCGGTCACCTTACTCCGGGCGAGAAACGCCGCGGCCTGATCGAGGTCACGTCGGTAGGCCGCGATGGTGTTCTTGGCCAGCCCACGTTCCAATCCGATGAACGCCAAATAGGCATCGATATCGTTGGCAAACGCCCCCGGGGCCTGGCTGTGGTCGGCGCGCATGGCAGAAAATAAAAAGACGCCGCGGGCGGGCGACGTCGATTTTCAAATGGGCGGAAACCGCTCAGTATTTGCGGCGGCGCGGCGGCGGGACGTAGTTGGAGTTCGTCTCCTTCATCCGGAAAGTAATCCGCGCCTTCTCCAAATCGTAGGGGCTCATCTCCATTTTCACCATGTCGCCCGCTGCGATTTTGATAAAATTCTTCCGGAGCTTACCCGAAATGTGCGCGAGCACCACGTGCTCATTGGCCAGTTGGACCTTGAACATCGTGCCCGGGAGCACGGCAATCACGCGGCCCTCCACTTCGATCGAATTGCTATCAGCCATGGTTAACGGGGAGTTGGTGCGCGGAGCGGATCATCATAAGTGCGGTCTTCAAAAGCACCTTGTAAGGCAGATCGCAGCCGCCTTAGTCAAGGTTTCCCTCTGATCCACGCCCTCCCGCGCCCGACGCTATGCCCGATTCGCCCGAGCTCCCACCCTTCTGCCCGTTTGAAAAACGCTTCCCGTCGCAACTCGTGCGTGACGATGCGTTTTTCATGAGCTTAGCCTACAATCAGGCGATCGACGCTTGGCGGCAAGACGAGGTTCCGATCGGCGCGGTCATTGAAATTGGAGGCGAAGTTTTCGGCTCCGCCCACAATACCGTCGAGCGCGCGAAAGATCCGACCGCCCACGCCGAGATGCTCGCTATCACCCAGGCCGCTGCGAAGCTCGGCGACTGGCGACTTTCCGGCGCCACCGTCTACGTCACCAAGGAACCCTGCCCGATGTGCTCCGGCGCCATGCTGATGTCGCGGGTGAAACGTGTCTGTTACGCCGTGCCCGACGCGAAGATGGGCTGCCTCGGCGGTGCCACCAACCTGAACGATCTGCCCCGGGTGAATCATCACGTCGAACTCACGGCCGGCGGTGCGCTGGAAACCGAATGCCGCGAAATGCTCCAGGCATTTTTCAAGCTGAAGCGCGCCGCTGAGTAGGGTGTAGACCCACCGGGTAAGTCACACCGCAAAGTTGACGCGCCGCCCGGCCGATGCATTGGTTTCCGCTCGCATCCCGCGTTTCCGTTTAATCCGAAAAATAAATCACACCCATGCCCTTCACCCTCCCGACCCTGCCTTACGCCCTCGACGCCCTCGCTCCGCACATCGACGCGAAGACGATGGAAATCCACCACGGCAAGCATCACCAAGCCTACATCACCAACGCCAACAACCTGCTCAAGGACCACGCCGCCCTCGCCGCGTTGGACGTTCACACCCTGATCGCCGACCTCAGCAAAGTCCCCGACGCCATCCGCGGCGGCGTCCGCAACAACGCCGGCGGCCACGCCAACCACTCGTTCTTCTGGACCGTTTTGGCCCCGCACAATCAAGACGCCCCGTCCGGTCCCCTCGCCGCCGCGATCGACGCTCAGCTCGGCGGACTCGCGAAATTCAAGGAAGACTTCGCCAAGGCCGGCGCGACCCGTTTCGGCTCCGGTTGGGCTTGGCTCATCGTCACCGCCGACAAGAAACTTGCCGTCGGCTCCACCGCCAATCAAGACAGCCCGTTGATGGGCAAGGCCGTCGCCGGAATCGAAGGCAAACCCGTCCTCGCCCTCGACGTCTGGGAGCACGCCTACTACCTCAACTACCAAAACCGCCGTCCGGATTACATCACCGCGTTCTGGAACGTCGTGAACTGGAAGGCGGTCGAGGCCAATTACGCCGCCGCGATCGCGTAAGCCAGTCGAGAATTTCAAAACAAAAGCCGCACCGGCCAGGGTGCGGCTTTTTTCATGTCCGCCCGCGATCACAACCGCGGCCTCTCGCCACACTGAGGATTACTGCGCCAGCACACTGGCCTGCGCCACCGGACCGAGGTTGGACGCGGAGATCCGACGGCTATTACCCGTCTCGGTATCAAGGATACTCAACACACTCGAGGTGCGATCGCGCGCGGTGTAAACGAGGTGGCGCCCATCCGGCAACCAGCTGGCCTCGACGCCGTCGAACGCCGCCTTGGAAACGACTCCGGCTTTGCCAGCAGCAAAGTCGTAAACGGCGATCTGATATTTTCCGCCTTCAACCCGGACCGTGCACGCGATCTTTTGCGGATTCCCACGACTCCAATCCGGCTCGGCCGCATAACGGAAACCCGTGACGAGCCGCTGCGGCGATCCGCCAGCCGTCGACATCACGTAGAGCTGCGGGCCCGGCTCCATTGTAAACACCAACCGCCCACCATCGGGTGAAAAACACGGGGAAGATTTGACGGCGTCAGAACGCGTCTTGCGCGACACCTGGCGCCCCTGACCGTTGCTCAAATAAATTTCTGGCGTGCCCTCGCCACTCAACACCATGGCCACTTGTTGGCCATTGGGACTGAAACGTGCGCCTTGGTTCGTGCCACGGAAACTCACAAATGTCTCGTGCCGACCGCTGGCGACATCGAGCAGGAAAATATCGGGGAACCCAGACTTATAGAAACTCGTATAGATAATCTTCGTGCCGTCGGGCGACCATCGCGGCATGAGCGCCAGTGCCTTGTCGTGGGTAATCTGCTTCGCTTCACCAAAAAATAAATCGGCCACACACACCTCCTTGACCCGACCCTGGTCACGGATAAATGCGACCTTCGAGGCGAAGAATCCCTTCAAGCCGACCCCATTGGTTTTCACGACCGCGACGTCGGCAGCGCGCAAAAGCGCATTGCGCGGGCTCGTGCCGGTGACGACTTCCGAGGCGACCGGCGTCGCCGCCGCGCCTTTCGTGATGTCCACGCGCACCTGCGTGGCACCGGCGGCCGTGAACTTGATGTCGAAGGCCTGCCCGCTGGCGACGAGTTTGTAGCGCCCATGTGAGGCAAACGCCTGAAGTGCGAGGTCATTCAACTCCGACGTGTTCGCAGCGACGCGAATCAGCACAGTATTCTTGTCGATACCGACGACCACGTCGCCGATGCTGGTGCCACGTTGCGCCCGAACCGGCACAGCGAACAAAACGATGAGCAAAAATACGTGTAAGATTGATTTCATGAAGGAAAATTGCGCGCGAACGAATTGCACGAATCCGCATTTCTATTTGCGCGGCACCGTCGCATAACAACTCTTATTTACTCACAATCTCGAACACCTCCCAAACCGTGAACTCCGACGAAATCAAAGATCATCTGAAACAAGTAAAGTATCCCGGCTTCAGCCGCGACATCGTGTCCTTCGGGATCGTGCGCTCCGCGGGCATGTTCGACGGCGTGGCGAAAGTCTCGCTCGCACTCACCACGAGCGATCCAAAAGTTCCGCTCCACCTAAAAACCGAAGTCGAGAAATGCCTGCGCGCTCTTCCCGGAGTGACGGAAACTCTCGTCGAAATCTCAGTCGCTCCCGCTAAGGCTCCACCGACCGCGGGCGCAGCCAACGGGGGCAACCTGGGCGGGAACAGCGCGGCCCCTCGCGCCATTCGCTACGCCGTCGCCATCGCGTCGGGCAAGGGCGGCGTCGGCAAGAGCACCTTTTCAGTCAACCTCGCGGCTGCACTCGCTCAGCTCCTCACCGCGCAGGGCAGCCCCAACCGCGTCGGCCTGATGGACTGCGACATCTACGGTCCGAGCGTGCCCCTCATGATGGGGATTCAAGGCCGCCCCGAGGTAGATGGGGACTCACTCGTGCCCTTGGAACGTCACGGCGTAAAGGTCATGAGCATGGGCTTCCTCGTGGACGACAACACACCGGTCGTGTGGCGCGGGCCGATGATCATGAAGACCATTCAGCAATTCGTGCAAAACGTCCGCTGGGGCGAATTGGAGATCTTGCTGATCGACTTGCCGCCCGGCACCGGCGACGCCCAACTCTCCCTCGTCCAAACCATTCCGCTCGACGGCGCGATCATTGTGACGACACCGCAGCCGGCCGCGACCAACGTCGCGCGCAAGGGCGGCCTCATGTTCCAAAAGGTCAACGTGCCGATCATCGGCGTCGCGGAAAATATGAGTTTCTTCATCGATCCCGCAGGCCACAAGCACACCCTCTTCGGTTCGGGCGGCGGCATCGTTACGGCGGAAAAACTCGGCACCGTGCTGCTCGGTCAAGTCCCGCTCATCCCGGAAATCCGCGAGGGCGGTGACTCGGGCACGCCGATCGTTGTCAGCCAACCGGCCAGCGTCGCCGGCCAGACCTTTCGAGACATCGCCACAGATTTACTCGCGCGGCTCGCCAAACCCGCCGCGCCAAGGTCGTAACGATTGTGAAAAATTGCAGGCATTGACACGCCGAGCCCACTCCCTCTCATTCCGCCAGCGTCACGCCGCATGACTCCATCTGTTCAAGAGCACACGACCTCCCGCGAGTTCGTCAAACAATCCAGCCTCTACCAGGAATTCCTGGCCGAGCGGGAGGAAATCCTGAAGCACAAATGGCTCGAGTCGGAACGACTCGGCTACGATGTCGGTTTTGAGCGCGCGCTGCTCGACTGGATTCGCAAGCACCGCGAGAGCTGGCGGGCCGCGCGCCGCCAGCAAAGTGGACCCGCCGGGACCGCGACCCCGTTCGCCACGTCCATTGGCGACAAGCGAACCACCTGATCCGGTCGCGGCGCTGGGTGCGGCCAAGTGCGCAATGAAAAAGCCGGGCTTGCGGCCCGGCCTGAAAATCAGCCTACGCGCGACGGCGCAGAACCAAGTTATTTGATCTCTTTGTGGAGAGTGTGCCGCTTGAGATGGGGATTGTATTTCTTCTTCTCGATGCGCTCGGTCACGGTCTTCTTATTACGGAACGTGAGATAACGGGAGACGGGTTTACCCTCTTTTTTGGCTTCTGTGCACTCTAGTGTGACAAGTTCTTGCATGGTTATAAATAGTTGAAAGATGAGGAGGAAAGGGCGCGCCCGGGCCGGTGCAACTCCAAACTTATCCCGTTTTCTCGCGACCTGCGCCTTACCGTCGCTTTTCCGTCAACGGCAACAACACGCCACGGCGGAAGAGCGTCACCTGACTGGTGCTCGACGAGACGACGATGGAAATGCAGTTGGCCGCCACGCTGATCGCCGCCGCCGCCGCGTGGCGACTGCCCAACCCACTGGGCAACGGGTGATCGCGATCGGTCGCCTGGATGAGACTGCCCGCCGACTCCACGACCCCATCCCCGCGAATAATAAAGGCCCCGTCGATCGAGGAAAACTCTTTCACCGTCTCATCCATGAAAGGGTTCAGGATGTTGCGCTCCTCCTCTTTGTAACCAAAAAATGGATTGAGCACGAGCGGCTTGATGAAGGTCGCGACTTTTTCGTTGTCCCCGACGACGAAGAGACAACCGACCGGACGACCCTCGCGGCCCTCGACGGCGAGTTCGGTGGCGACCGCGATCACCCGCTCGAGCACTTCCGGTTTCACATCCTCCGGCAAGAGGTCAGAGGTCTGGCCAGTGAGCAGAGTCTGAAACTCCCGCTCGATATCGACGACCACCAGCGTGTCGAACTGGTTGCTCCCAGTCATGCCATCGAGGCAGCAGATCCGATCATTAAACGAAATCACGCCGCGGGTGAGGGCCACCAGAATTGCACTGCGCAATTGCGCCATCCGCTGATTCGAGAACGACCGCACCTGAATCGTCTCCGCAAACGCACGTTCATCCTCCCCCGGCTCGATCGGATTACGTGTGACGAGGATCGTCTTCAGCTTGGACTCGATCGCGCCGCGCTCGATGCCACCCACAAACGTATCCCCAAACACCATGATCGCCCCACAATCCGCACCCTTCGCAACCCTTTCGGCCTCGCGAAACATCAGCCGGTTCACCCGATTTTGCTGGGCCTGAACAGGACGGATACCGCCGAAGCCACCGACGAGTTGCTCATGCAACGCATCCAAATCGGCGGAGCCGACCAAGCGATCGACCAATTCTTTTTCCTTCACCTGCCGCGCGATCGACGCGAGCACTTGCAGGTAGTCCCGCGCCTTCTCGCCCGCAATCAGCATCACGATCAAATGCACGCGCTCGTCCGCCAACGCACCGTCGTGGCGAATGCCGACCCGACTGCGGCCGATCGCGAGGATGTAGCGGCGACTCATCTTCACCCGCACGTGGGGGAGGGCCACCCCGAGGCCAAGATACGTCGTCATCGTGCTCTCGCGGGCGAGCAAGCCCTTGAGCAACGCCTCCGGTTTCAGGTCTGAAAAACTCCCGACGCAGACGGCGAGCAACTCTTGGAGTGCACCTTCGAGGTCATGGCTGCGCAGGTCGATGATCCGGCCACGCGCGATGATTTTGTCGAGCCGCATGGCGAGATTAGTGCAGATCCTTCGCGGCGCTCAAGGTGACGCGGCGCGTCACTTCTCCCACTCGAGCGCGCCCTTCTTGATTTCGTAAACTAGGCCCAAGATGAGCACGCCGATAAAAAACAAAATCGGACCGAGAATGGGGATGTGGTTGGCGAGGAATTCCCGATAGATGAAAGTCCACGGTACCAGAATCACGATTTCCAAATCGAACAACATGAAGAGCAATGCGGTGACGTAAAATTTCACCGAGAACCGCGTGTGCACGATGCCCGCGTCTGAGATGCCGCACTCGTAGGCCGAGTCTTTGATCTTCGTGTGTTTGGCCCGTTGACCAAAAAAATGGCTCGCACCGATAATAAACGCGGTGATCCCGCCCGCGAGCAGGGCCTGGATCAGAAACGGAAGATAGGCTGCGGAAGTCATGTCGGTTAACGACTCTGAATTGGGCGCAGCGTCTGCCGCGCCGCAAGCGGGAATTTTTGCGCCGGTATTTTTGTGCCGGCGAATTTCCCTCGCCTCGTCGCGCTTCAGTCCACTGGCACAATCTTCACCAATTTCGTCTTCGTCGAACCGACGCCGAGCGATTCGGCGAACTCCAAGGTCCGAATCTCGTCGGAGATATCGACGAAGCCGCCCTTTTTGCGCAGGGAGTTCATACGATCCCGCACGAGCGCATCAAGCATTACCGGGTCCGTACTCAGCCAGAGCAACGGCTCCGAGTTTGAGTAGAGCGAATTGAAGAAAGGGCCGCCGATAAATTGGTAGTGCTGCAGGCTGGTGAGGGTGAACATCCACGTCTGCCGCAACTCCGGAATCGCGCTCATCTCCGCCACCGCCGCAGGGGCATTGGCTGGCGAGCGGAAAAAGCGCGCCGTGTTCGATGCGTTCCACAGTGTCGCGTTCACGAGCGCACCGTTCACGCCCAGCGTCGGGTGGTCGGTGTAGACCGGCAGGTTGATCCAAAAATCAGCATCGAGGAACAGCGGAGTCGCGAGGAAACTTTTCCGATCCTCGTCCTTGGACGACGTGTTCGAAATGCCTTCGGTCTGCTTCTCGGCAAAAATCGGATCGAAGCGCTGCGGCAACGGTGAGTCGTAGAACCAAACCGGATCATAGTAGCGGCCCGACTCAAGCACGTAGACCGGGTTGCCATTGAAGGGCGTTGATCCTGATACGAGCGAGGGCAGAAAGCCGGTCATGCGGAGCCGCAGCGCGTTGAGGCCGACGAGAAAGATGTCCTTGTTGTCGAAACCCCGCCGCACCAGCGCCTCGATCACGGCTTTAACCAGCGGGACGGGCGTCGCCATGCCCGGACCCGAATCGGTATAGACCTTCAGCCCCGCCTTCTTCTTCAATCCCGGGACGAGTTTCTTGCCGTAAACTTTCTCGTAGTTGGCGATCAGCAACTCGACCTGCTTCGCATAGGTGGCCTCGTCAAACGTCGCAAGCGTCGCCTGCCACACGGGCTGTTGGGTCGGTGCCTTGGCCGCGAGCGCGGGGGCCGCCGCACGCAGCGCAGGAGAAGCAGCCAACAAGGCCGCACCGAAAAACGAGAGAACAGGAAAACGCATGATGGTGTGTGTCGCGTGAGATTGGGTGAAGTTTCCTCGGATGCCGCGAAACTTCGTCAAAGGCGCGCGAACTTGACAGCCGAGTCGGTGAGTTGAAAGTGCATTCTTTTTGGCTCACTTCGCGTCCTGTGACAGCGGGGATCGCTCCCCGTCTCGACAATTCTCTGCCCCATGCCCGTCATCAAACCCACCTGCGTCCGCGACCTGAAGCTGCGAGTCAACCTCGCCGACGTCGTTTCGCGCATGGTCACTCTGCGCAAGGCGGGCGGCGCGCGGCTCAAGGGACTGTGTCCATTTCACAACGAGAAAACTCCGTCCTTCAACGTCGATCCCGACAAGGGCTACTACCACTGCTTCGGTTGCGGCAAGAGTGGCGACATCATCTCGTTCGTCCGCGACACGGAGCAGTTAAATTTCTCCGAAGCCGTCGAGGCGCTCGGCAAACGCTTCGGGATTCCCATCGAATACGAAGAAGGCTCCGGCGGCCCGAGCACGGCAGACCGCACGTTGCGTCAAGAGGTCTTCGACCTCCACGACGCGGCCGCAGAGCATTTTTCCCAAGCCTTCAAGGCCAAGGACGCGACCGGCGAGGCCATGCGCCACCTGTGGACCGACAAGCGCCGTTTCACCGCCGAGCTGGCCGACGAGTTTAAGATTGGTGCCGCCGATGCGACCGGCAGTGGGCTCGGTGCGGCGATGATGCGACGAAAATTCTCCGAAGAAGCGTTACGACGCTGCGGATTATTTTTCATCTACGATGATGCCGCGATCACGCTCCAGACGCTACGTCCCCGTTTTCGCGGCCGGCTGATGATTCCCATTCGCGACCATCAAGGCCGCGTGTGCGCCTTCACCGCGCGCCAAACCGAGCTCACCCCCGAAGATGACCCCGCCAAGGACGCCAAATACGTCAATTCCCCCGAAACCCCGATTTTTACGAAAGGAAATTTACTCTTCAACCTCGACCGCGCCCGCACCGCCGTCGGGGAAGGCAAACCCTTCGTGATGGTCGAGGGCCAACTCGATGCCCTCCGCTGCTGGTCCGTCGGGCTCAAGACCGCCATCGCACCTCAAGGCACCTCGATCACCGAGGGTCAGCTCGTGTTGATGCGTCGCTATCACACCCAAGTGGAGTGCTTTTTCGACAGCGACGGTGCCGGGCAGAAGGCCGCCTTGCGTTTCCTCCCGATGGCGCTGAAGGCCGGTCTTGAGATCCGTTTTCTCACGCTGGCCGGCGACAGCAAGGTCGATCCCGACTTGCTCTTCCTCGAGCGCGGTCTCGCCGCGTATGACGAAGTCCGCCGTGGCGCGCAAAGCGCCATGGTCTTTGCCTGCCGCGCCGCCCTGCCCGATCCCCACGTGGCGTCCGCCGAGCTGAAATCACGCGCCGCCCAGACGGTTTTCGAAATCATCGCCAACGCCGAGAGCGCCGTCACCCGATCCGAGTTCGTCAATGAAACCGCGGCCCATCTTCGGCTCCCGCTAGCCGCCGCCCAAAAAGATTTCCAGACCTTTCTCCAACGCCAAAGTCGGCAAGCCGCCGCGCGTCCTGCCAGCGCCGCCCCCGCCGCCGCAGCCCCAGGGGTCCCCCACACGACCCATACCTCCGAGCGCGACCTCCTCCTGCTCTGCCTGCACTTCGAAGACATCGGCAAACCCCTGAGCCACTCCCTTCCCCACGATTGGATCGACCTGAGCCATCCCGCCGGGGCCCTCCTCAACCGCTTCCTCGGTGAGTTCGAACACGGTCTCTGGCCCGGCAAGGATCACCTCGAAAACCTGCTCGAAACCGACGCCGAGCGCTCGATGGTCGCGAGCCTGCTGTTTGCGACCCCCGGCTTCGAAGACCCGCTCAAGGTCGCGCAAGAGGGTCTGCGCCAGTTGCGCACCCGGGCGCTGGAACCCCGCCTCCGGCAAATAGAACTTGCCTTGGCCAACCCCCATGCGGAAATTGAATCTGACCCAATTTCACTCTTGAAAGAACGTTCCGAACTGCACCGTCTGCTCCGCCAACCGATCACTTTGGCGGCTTCGGCCTGACCATTTTCTGTCCGTTTCGTCTTACCATTACTATGCCGCGCAAAGCCAAGTCCGCCTCTGTTGATTCCGACCAGTCCGAAGCCGTCGAGGCCGTCCTCGCCAAAATCCCGCCTTCCACTGGCGCGGGTGCCGTCCCGGGAGCCGATACGACGCCCGGCGGCATCAACGACAAAATCCGCAACCTGATCCGCCTTTCCAAGGAACAGGGCTACCTGACGTTCGACGACATCAACGAGGCCCTGCCCGAGTCCGTCGAAAACCAGGAGGAGATCGATAACGTCCTCTCTATTCTGCAAAATCTGGAGATCGAAATTCTTGAGCCCGACCAGGTGGAAGATTACAAGGCGCGCCAGGAAGAAGCCGAAGAAGAGGAGAGCCGTACCTCACAGAACGACATCCTCGACGATCCCGTCCGGATGTATCTGAAGCAAATGGGGCAGGTCCCGCTGCTCACGCGCGAGCAGGAAGTGGAAATTTCCAAACGCATCGAAAACGCCGAACTGAAGGCGCAAACCGCCCTCTTCGAGGCCTCGGCCGTCGGTGCCTACATCGGCACCCTCGGCGCGAAGCTGCTGAACCGCGAAGAGCGCTTCGACCGCGTCGTCATCGACAAGAAAATCGACTCCCGCGAAGCCTACTTTAAGGGCCTCCCAAAGCTCGTCGAAAACACCCAAAAATCTGAGATCGGCACCGCCGAAGCCTGGGCCGAATACCTCAAGGCCAAGACCGAGGCCGAAAAGAAAAAAGTTCTGTCGAAGTTCAAGAAACGCGAATCCGTCCTCCGCGCGTTCTTCTCCAAATTTTTCTTCAAGCTCAAGGTCTACGAGGAATACCTCGAGCAACTGCGGCCGACGATCGAAGAGATCGAGGCGATCAACGTTCAGTTGGATCGCTCCAAGCACCCGAAGACGAAGAAAGACGCCGGGATTGATACGAAAACCATCCACGCTCGCCTGAAGCAGATCGAGGCCACGCAGCGCATCGCCCCGCAAGAGATGCTGCGAGTGTTCAATCAAACCTTTGTCCACGTCCGCGAGGCCCACAAGGCCAAGACCGAAATGGTCGAGGCCAATCTCCGCCTCGTCATCTCCATCGCGAAAAAATACACCAACCGCGGGCTTTCCTTCCTCGACCTCATCCAAGAGGGCAACATGGGCCTCATGAAGGCCGTCGAGAAATTCGAGTATCGCCGCGGCTACAAATTTTCCACCTACGCCACGTGGTGGATCCGCCAGGCCATCACCCGCTCCATCGCCGACCAAGCGCGCACCATCCGCATCCCGGTCCACATGATCGAGACCTTGAACAAGGTCATGCAGGTGCAGAAACAACTCCTGCAGGAATACGGCCACGAACCCACCCCCGACGAGGTGGCCGATGAGATGAACCTGCCCGTTGAGCGCGTGCAGCAAATCATGAAGATGGCGCAGCAGCCCATCTCGCTCCAGTCACCCGTCGGCGACGGCGACGACACCTCGTTCGGCGATTTCATCGAGGACAAGTCCGCGGAAAACCCCTACGACATGACGGCTTACTCGCTCCTCCGCGAAAAGATCGTCGACGTCCTCGACTCCCTCACCGAACGCGAGCGCCGCGTCCTCTCCCTGCGTTTCGGCCTCGTCGATGGCTACAGCCGCACGCTCGAAGAGGTCGGTAAACAATTCAAAGTCACCCGCGAGCGGATCCGCCAAATCGAGGCCAAGGCTCTCCGCAAAATGCGTCACCCGACACGTATCCGCCAGCTCCACGGCTTCTTCGATGCCGAGCAGATTGATAACGCCCAAAACCTGATGAAAATCGCTGCGACTTCACGGCCGGGCGGTGCGCCCGCCGCTCCTGGGATTGGTTCCGCCAACCCAGTGAATCTCGGCAATCTGCCGGGCGGTCTCGGATTTCCTAAGCCCAAATTCTGACCAAAGCCGAAGCCGCGACGCCCGTCGCGTCGCGCCATGCCTCTCACCGCCAGACTGCTCACGCTGCTGGCGGTGATTTTTTTTGCGCCTGGCTGCGCCACCGTGGCCCCGCCCACCCCAAATCCCGCGGTGAGCCCTCGCCAGCCTCCAGCCGCAATTCCGCCCCCGGCCGCTGCGCTCGGGCTGAGCCCAAACAAAATCGTCGGACGCATTTTGGCGATCGATGCCACCCGCGGCTTCGCCTTCGTCACACTCACCGCAGCCGCTCCCGCCGCCGCTCTCGTCGCAGGTGCCGCGCTCATCGTGCGCTCCGACGATCTCACCGAGACCGGGTACCTCCGAGCTTCCCGCTACACTCGCGGACGCACGCTCGGCGCCCAAATTATCTCCGGTCAGCCAACCTTGGGAGACGAAGTGGTGTTTCACGCGCCCTGACGAAATCGCATTCCTGACGAAATCGCTTTCCCTCTTTACAGGTCGAGCCCCCCACCTACCCTCACTTCCTTATGACCACGCACACAACCATTGCCATCATGGGTCTCGGGCCCACCGAACTCATCGTTATTCTAGTCATTCTCCTTGTGTTGTTTGGCGGTTCGAAGCTCCCCCAACTCGCCAAGGGCCTCGGTCAATCCATCAAGGAATTTAAGAAGTCCTCCAAAGAAGACGACAGCGACGCGAAACCTGCCGCCGCGAGCGAACCAAAGAAGGTCGAACCCGTCAAAACCCACGGCTCGAACTGAGTTCCTCCGACAGCGCGTCTCGCGCATTCTCCCTGCCGTCCCAAACGCGCCCCACCCGGCGCGTTTTTTTCATTTTCAATCGGCCTTTACGTCGACCGGCTCCTCGTCGAATCGCGCTCGCAGCCAGATTTTGAATTTCGCGATCTGTATCGGTGCCCCAAGCACGAGCACCTCATCCCCCGCGCGCAAGATCTCTGCCGCGGTAGGATTGAGCACACGCAGGCCATGACGATTTACTCCGGCGATCTGCACCCCGTGGACCTGCGCCGGTGAGAGCGCGCTCAAGGTCCGACTGGCCGCGCGGCTCCACGGCGGCACGACCATCGCCTCCATCCGCACTTCCTCGAACAACGAATCAGCCACGGCCACGCCCGAGACCGCCCCAAGGAACGCCTTGCCCGCGATCACTTGCTCCGCCGTGCCCAACAAGAGCACCTTGTCCCGAGGAAAAAGCACGGCCTCCGGGGGCGGGAGCGGGATCATGAATCCCTGGCGCTCAATCCCGACGACCGAGCAACCAAAACGACTCCTCAGTCCGAGCTCCGCAATTTTCTTCCCCTGGCAATCCGCCAAATCCGGCAAAGTGCAGTCGATCATATTCAGGTTCCATTCGCCGTGCGGCTGGAGCCAAGGCGCCGTCGTCGCTGTCATCTTATTATCCCCGGTCTCAATCACGCTCATCAGCTCGACCTCCATTTCACTGTGCCAATAGATCAGCTTCCGGCGCAGGACGAGCAAGGCCACCCCCGCGATGAGCGCGCTAAACAGCAGCAACCATTTGCCTTTCCCTTCCGCGGGTTGGATCGACGCCAGCCATATAAACATGCCGCCTCCCGCGAGGATTTTCAGCACGGTTTCCACCAAGACCCGCAGCCGCTTCGCGTGCGGATGCCCTTTCGTCGAAACCTCCGCGTAGAGCATAGCCATGGCCGAAACATTGCGCCAAATCGCGACCAACGGAGCGAGGATCAGCAGCACGAGAGTCGCACTAAAGATCAGCTCGAGATCGTGCGGAAAAAGGCGACCCCGTCCGAGCCACCCTTCCGCCAGAGAAAAAAACTGCTCGGAGAAAACCACGACGCCCGTCACGAACAACATGCCCATGCTCACCTGCACGAGTCGCTTGCGACTGAGTTGCCAAAGTATGTTGCGCGCACGCCGTTGGTGGAAAACTTCCAACCACCCGTGGTAGGCTCCCACCCAATCCGCCAGCCAACGCGGTTGTCGGCTGATCACCGCTCCCGCGATCCGCTCCGAATTTCTCGTGAGCATCGGTGCCAACAACGTCGTCAGGAGCGAAACCCCGACCGCCAACGGATAAAATCGCGCCGGCACGACGGCGGCGGTCACGCCCAGCTGAGCAATGATAAACGAAAATTCGCCGATCGGTGTGCCCGTCAACCCGGTGCGCAACGCATCCTTGAGCGGAGTGCCAATCAGCGTGAGCCCGCCCGTCACACTCAACGGCCGGGCCAGCAGGGTAAATCCCGCGACTCCGACGATCAGCCCGGCCGACGCCCACAGCTCACGCACATCAATCTGCATCCCGATCGCCACAAAAAAAACCGCGCTGAACACATCGCGCATCCCTTCGAACGTCCGCTCGACTTGATGCCGGTGCGACGTCTCCGCGATGATTGTCCCCAATAAGAACGCGCCGAGCGCCAAGGAGTATCCCGCCAGCGCCGCGACGACCGCCATGCCAAACAACAACGCCGCCAGTCCCAACGTTTGCAGTTCCTCGTCCGCCGAAACGCTCATCCGTTTCAACAACCACGGCACCAGTAACAGACCCAAAATCCCCGTCAGCACCACAAACGCCCCGAGCTGCAACAACGTCGTCCCCAGTTTCGCGCCGCCGCCCTCGCCGATCTGCATCATCGAATTCAGCAACGTCAGCATCACCACGGCGACCACGTCTTCCAGCACCGAAATCCCCATGGCCAATTGCCCGGAGCGTTCATGATTCGTCCCCGTTTCGTGCAGAATCTTCCCAATGATCGCCGAGGACGAAACCATCAACATCCCGGCCAGAAAAAGGCCTTCGGTGTGTGACCACCCGAGCGCCGCACTCAACAGCCGCGACAGGTAATACATCGTGATCGCCCCCGCAAACGTCGCCAGCATCAAACCCGGCCCCAAGCGCCTCATCTTGCGAAGACTCAGGCCCAGCCCGATCGCGAACATCAGAAACACGAGCCCCACCTGCGCCAAGGTCTCGATACTCCCCGCGTCCTGCACCAACGCGAACAGCGGAGATTTCGGACCCGCCACGATCCCCGCGACGAGAAACCCGACCACGACCGATAGCCCGCTGCGTTGGCACAACCACCCCACGACGCCTGCCACGACGAGCACCACCGCGAGATCCTGGATGAAGTGAATTCCGTGCATA
>CAMBVX010000009.1 GCA_945871085.1 Opitutus sp. GAS368
ACCTTGCCCTGGCCAAACTGAATCATGGCGTCGCCGTTCTGTGCGACGCAGTCCTTGCCCACGAACGCCGAGACGTGCTTCACGACTGGCTCCAGTTCGGCGAGCGAATCCTTGCCGGTGTAGAAGAGGACGTTGCCCGGGTCATACCAGATGCCGAAGTTCGCGTGGTTCACCTTTTCCAGGCACTTGAGGAGCTCGGCGGCCGCGGCGTTCACGCCACCGTGTGGCTTCGTCACAATCTGAACTCCGCGGTCCGCGCCATAGGCGGCGGCAAACGCCATCACCCGATACCACGCATCGTAGTGCTCGGGCTTGCCCGTGCCGGTGTTGATTAACACGCGCAGCCCGAGCTCCTGCGCCCGGTCGATCTGCAGGCGGATCTCGGCGGTGGCGTCGGCGAAGGGCTTCGCCTCCTGCGTGGAGAGCCGCCCCATCGTCGCCTTGAGTCCGCGCGCGGGAATTTTTTGTTTCAGTGCGTCGAGATGTTCACGCGTCGCGTCCGGGCCGATGAACGGGTTCGCCTTCGACACGGTTTGCAGACCGAGCGTGCGGAAGCCCGCGGCCTTCACGCCGTCGAGCATCTCGTCGAGACTCCACTTCACCCACGGGCGGTTGAGGCAGCAAATCTCCCAGGGCCCGCCCGAGGCCGCGGCCGCAGCCGAATGACGGGAAACGGCCGCAGCCGTGAGCGCGACGGCGGCACTCTTGAGAAAACGCCGACGCGTGGAGTGGGCCGCGGAGAATGCGGCGACAGACGGGAAACTCGATTTCATGTGCGGGACGGGTTGGGGGTTTAGACTTTTTGAGGACGGCAAAAAGCTCTGTCATTTTGAGCGGAGCGAAGAATCCACTGGGGTGCAGGCAAAAAGGGTCAGGTTTTAATATTTATGTGTCGCCCACTTCTTCCGCAGGAGAGCTCTCGGCATGGCGCGACATTGAACATTAAAACCTGACATCGTCCGACTCTCTCACTCTCGGCCAAGTTCAAACTTTCCACCGGCTTTGAGTTCGGTGCGCTTCATTTCTCCGCCGCCGCGCGCGTCCAACACCAGCACTGTGCTTTTGCCGCCGACTTCAAATTCGTTTCCTTTCACGATGACGAAGGTGGATTCATCAATCCCCACACCGAGCAACTCGGGGTGTGCTTGAATTGCCGCGCGCAGTCGCGTCTCGCGTCCGCGCTTCACGAAATGCTGGTCCACGATCGCGCCGGACCACAGCCCCAAACCTTCGCCGAGCGGAGGCGCAACTTTCCCCTCCTTCGCGTCGCCGGTGCCCGTGATCATCACTTTCGACATCACCGCCGCGCCCGCGCTGGTGCCGCCGATCACCGCCCCCTTCGCGTATCGTTCGCGGATCGCCTCCACCGCTCCGAGGCGGTTCAACTCCGCCATCAGCCGCGTCTGATCACCGCCAGGAAACCAGATCACCTCCGCCGCGCGAACAGCCGCAAGCGCGGACTTGGCGTCGTTGGTCGGGATTGCCGAGACGTGCGTGGCACCCACCTTGCGGAACGCTTCGACAGACGGCGCGCCGTCGCTGGTCGAGGAGGAAGCGAGCGGGACGACGAGCACATTCGCATTCGTGCCGCCCGCGAGATCGAGCAACCGGCGATGAAGTCCGCTCGGTGTCGTTCCCCCACCGACGATGACGAGCGTACCTTTCGCGGCTTCGGAATACGTAACTAGCGCAGAGGCGAGGAGGGCAAGTGTCACGAGCGATTTCATTCGACCATACTATCCGTCATTTCGGCGATGAATTTGAGGCTGAAGGATCGAGGTCTTTGAATTCAAAACTTCCGAAGGTCAAATTGGTAAAGTGTTCATCAAACTCGGCGGGCTTGTCTGAGAAGAGGTCTTGCTGAAAAGGGACTGGATTTTCAGGGGGATCGAATCCGGGAGGGGGTTTTCACGAACGACTTCTCACTATCCCAAACCACCACGCCCATGTGATAATTCTTGGCCGAGTCCCAAGGATCTTCCGGCAAGGCCGACGCATAGTAGGCCGTCACGAGCTGTCCATCCGCACGCTGGACGGTTGAAGGATAGCCGCCATCGAGACCGTTCCAGTCGAGCAGCCGGATCGCTTCGCTCCAAGTTTCACCTCCGTCGGAGCTGATCGCCGCCTCGATTCCGCGGGAGGCCGTGGGGGAAAGCCGGGTCATCGCCTTGGCCCGCGCCGATGCTCCGGGATCGTTGCCGTGATTGGCGAAGGCCGACATGCGATCGCCATAGGTGAAAAGGACCCGCCCGTCCTTTAATTTGGCGAGATGACCGTTGACGCGCTGATACCCGGTCAACGCCCGCTTGAACTGCCAGGTGCGGCCGTCGTCGGTGGAACCACATAGGATCAGGGCATCTTTTTTTTCCACTCCCGTGCCGGTGCGCGCCACGGCCAGCCAGCGGCCGTTCCCCACATGCAGCGCGGTGGTCTCGTTGGCTTCCGCCACCCGCACCGGATTGCCCCACGTCCGACCGTCGTCGCCACTGCGATAGAAATAAGCGGAAAACTTCCGGTCCTCGTATTTGTCCAGTCGCGACTCGGTCGTGTAAGCGATCACTCCCAAGTCTCCGTTCTGCGCGATATGCACATCGCCAAACGGCGTGTTCGGCTGGCCCGTCGGGCCTCGTTCAGGAAATCCCCGCTGATCAATCCACCACGACAACCCACCGTCGGGGGAACGACTGAGCCATGGCCCCAAGGAATCATATCTAAACCTGCCGCGCGCCCGCGTAATTCCCGGCGGATAGCGATCTGTCCAGCCCGCCGTGAGTACGATCAAATCGCCGTTCGCGGCCAGGCCGGCGGCGTGGTTCATGCGGATCGTATCGGGCTCGTGTTGCGTGACGGCACTGCCGAATTTCCACGTCGCGCCGCCGTCGGCACTGAGCCAGCATTCGACGTCGCCCGGGCGACTGCCGTGGCTGGCGTTGTTGAAGATGACCGCCGCCAGCGTGCGACCGTCTTTCAGTAATTTGAGATTCGGCCACGCGCAGTGACCGGGCGCAGTGATCGATGGCTTGGGTCTCAGGCCCTCGCGGTTGACGGCATAGATGGACGGCGGAGGACCGTCGAACAACGGCGCCGCGGCAGCCCAAGCGTGCGACTCAAGACCCGTGGAAAGAAGAACGAGTAAAAAGCGGGAAATCATGCGTGGAAAAATCGTGATCAAAACACACCGCGAAAGCCGACCGTGAATGCCGCGCCGGCAAACTGCAACTGATCTATCCGGGCATACTCGGGCGTATTCGGAGCCCAAGTGCCCGATCGTTGCGGCGCACCGTTCAGGTTGCGCACGTCCGCATAAATCGTGGCGTGCTTGAGGAGCAGGTAGGCTAGCGAGACATCCACTTTCGTCTGCGGCGCATACGTGTTGTAACTGTTCGGCGGCACCGTGGCGCTGGCTGCGACCGGCGTGCGCCGCCGGTACCAGGTGTAATTATAGCCAACTTTGGCGCTGAATCGTTTTCGCGTGAAGCTGAGCGTTTGCTGAATCGTGCGCGGATTGAAATTAGTGAAGCTGTTGGCGTTTTCCCCGCCGAGCGTCATGCTGGTCAGGTTCGAGAACACCTGCAGGCCGCGTCCCCAACGGCCGAGCACTTCGAGCGACTGGCGATAGCCGAACTCGACGCCCGTGATATTGGCTTTGCCCACGTTCCGCTTGGTGACGATGTCGTATCCCAGATACTCGTCCGGCAGATCGAACTCCGCGAGCGTCGCGGCCGTGGCGACGACGCGCGTCGAACCGAAGAAGTCCGTGACGTTCTTGCGAAACATGCTAACCGATGCCACCGCACCTTTCACTTCGTACATTTCCAAGCTGAGATCGTAGTTGTCCGACGTCCACGGGCGCAGCGCCGTGTTGACCACAGTCACGATGCGACTGCCGGCCGGCGCATCGGGATCAGTGGCGGTCACTCCCGGAAGAATCTCGGGAAAATTTGGCCGACCAATCGTCCGCGCATACGCGACGCGGGCCACGAAATCACGCGTGAACCAAAAGCTCGTGTTCACGCTGGGGAAAAAGCCGTCGTAACTGTTCTCGGTGTGCGTGCCATGCCGCAAGTACTGGAGCTTGGCCGCGTCCAGAACATTGGTGGTGATGCGGACCAGCGCGCCACTGGCGTTGCGGACGAAATTTCCGTCAGGGCCGCGCCGATACGTGTTGCGCACGTCGTTAAGCGGCCCCCAGCCTTCGTCGTCCGTTCGCTCGAAACGAATCCCACCCACCACCCACAAACGGTGTTCGAAGAATTTGGCGTCGCCGCGCAGATAAGCGGCGGTGATCTGCTCCTCGATCGTCTTGGCTGCGTTGACCGCTGCGGTGTAGGCGCCCGATTCGTTGAAGACGAACCAGTCGGGATGCGCATCGTAGAGCGACTTGATCCTCGCGAGGCTCATCCACTGGACGGGGACCGCGTGGCCGTTTGCATCGGTAAAGTGATTTCGCGCCGAGAACCCATCCGCGATGAGATCGTAATTCCCAATGAGCCGCGCATTCGCTCCACCCGGCGGACTAAACGCCCAGCTCTTGTTGCCGCCCACGATTTCGTTCCGCGTCCAATTGAAAAGGGCGCCGGTCTTGAGCGTGAAGATAAAGGGCAGATCGAGTTCGCAGGACACGTTGATGGCCGCCCGCTTCCCCTCGTTGTTGATATCCGATTCGGCACTCGAAACACCGATCAGCGTGTAGTTATTGCCATTGTGGATATCGACCGGAGCTCCGGAGCGGTTCAGTGCGGTGACAATCGGAGTGCGCCCCGATGCCGCCGCGCCAAGCTGATCGTTGCGCAGGATCAGATTCGCAATCGTGGTCGACGCCGCGCGCGTGAAGAAGCCGTCCGATATATCCGTGAACCGGGTTCGGACTTTCGAGTACGCGGCACTGGTGTCGCTTTTCCATTTCGCGCCGTTGAAGCGCTGCACCACGGTAAACAAATCCAGCGTCTTGAGCGCGTTGGTCCAAATGGGATCCATCGCCACGCTGCCCACCCCCGTCGCCGCCCCTGCGATAAACGTCGGTCCACCCGTGGCGTTGGCGCCGAAGGTCGACGTGATGACATTCTGCCGCGTCACCGGCGCCTGGCTCGAATGCGAGCCGCTCACGCTGATCGTGTTATTGGCATTCAGTTTCCAATCGACGGTGCCCGCAGCGAGCAACTTGCTCTCGGCGATCGCCAGCGCGTTCATCGAGTTGCTGGTCAGCCGCAGATTCACCTTGTCCCAGATCGGGCGGCGGTAATCCCAGTCGCTATAGCGATCGGATTTGCTGAGTGAAAACGCCAGCCCCAGCGAAGGACTGACGGGAGCGAGATAGGACAGATTCAGGGACGGCTGGATCCGATGCCTGTTGGATTTTCCGTCGGGACCGTCGCTGCGCGCGAAGATCGAATCGAGGCCTTCTACGCCGTCCAGCGTCGTGAAGGTCGTATAGAGATTGTAGCTGAACAGCGGCTTCTTCCGGCTGAAACCACTCTTCGTGATCAGGTTGATCATTCCACCGACGGCGTTCGCCGGCATGTCGGGCGTGGGGACTTTTGTGACTTCGATGCGATCGATGTTTCCCGTCGCGGTCACGCCGAGATCCGTCTCACGCCCCGAGGTGTACGAGTTCGAAGCCATCTCCATGCCGTTCGTCGTCACCAGCGTGCCGCTGGCCGGCATGCCGCGGATCGAAACGAACTGCGGACTCTGCGGGCTTTGATCAATGCCGATGCCCGGGACGTATTTGAGAAATTCGCCGACGTTACCTTCACCCGTGTCCACATCGATCGCGATCACGTTCTTGATGTTGGGCGCATTTCGCCGCTCGTGCAGCGCCACGGCCTGACCGGTCAACTCACGTTCCAGCACCGTGAAAGCCGCCAGGCGCACAAGCTCACTACCGCGTGCGCCCAAGCCCTCCAAAGCGAGTTCAAAATCCAACCGCACGACCGCGGCACCCGTTACCGGTACTTCGGTCGTGCGCGATGTGAGGCCGGTGTAGGAGGCCGTGACGCGGACGTCTCCTGACGCCACGCCCGCGAGCCGGTATTCTCCGTTTTCGTTCGTGAAGGTTTCGAGATTCGTACCCGCGAGATGAATCCGCGCGTTGTTGAGAAAGCTGCCGCTGGTGACGTTGAGCACGCGCCCTTCCACGGTGCGGGTCGCAGATGGTTTCGAGGAGCTGATGGGGAAAGGACGGTCGCTACTTGCGTCCAGCGGCGCCGCCCGCGCCGCGTTTGGGTCGGCCTCCTTTCGGACGGCAATCCCCTCGGTTCGCGAGTCCTGACCGGCGACGAGCCCCGTGCCCGCGAGCAATGCCAGCAAGGCGTCGTTGGGCGTGAGTTCACCGCGAACCAACGGTGTGCGCACGTCGCCGATCAGCTCGGTCGAAAACACGATCTCGCGGCCGGCTTGAGCGGCGAACTGTTTGAGAGTCTGTGCGGCTAGACCTGCCGGCAAATCGAACGACCGCTTGGTCTCGGCCGCGATCGCGGTGAGCACGAGCAATGGCACCCAAAGGAAAACACGGAAATTCCGATTCAAGCCGAGAGGGAGGCGGAGACAGCGCGTCATAGGGTGAAAGGGGTGGGGGGCTCCTAAGAAACTACACTTGTTAATCGGTTGGGTTTCAACGTTGACCCTGTTTATTTCTGTCACGGCCAAAATCCGATTCCGGGGCGGGGGCTGAGAGGAAACTGGATTTTCAGGGGGAGCGGATACGGGCAGGGTTTAAGTCAGAAACTTCCCTTCAGTCCGACGGCGAGGGCGATGCCGAATTCCGACTCGCGAAGTTGGCGGGCGTACTCGGGGGTCACTGGGCCGTAACGCAAGAGGGTTTGCGGCACATTCAGGGCGTTGCTGACACTCATATTTAACGAGAATTGTTTGTTAATCTGATAGGCCCCGTTCAGGTCGAGCTGCGTGCGCGCGGCATAGTACTGGAATGCATCGGGCCCGTAGGCGGGCTGCGCGCCCAGCCGGTTGAGCCCGCGATAATTCCACTTCGCGATCAAGGTGATTTGCTTCCGGCTGAAGGAGACGCCCCAATTCGCCGACTTGGGGATGAAACTGGTGAAATCGGCCTGGCTTGGCCCTTCGAGCTGAAGCTTGGTGGCGTTCGCAAACACCGTGAAGTAGGCGCCCCAAGCTCCCAGATTCCGGAGCGCCTGCCGGACGTTAAACTCCGCGCCTTTGATGCGGGCGTTCCCCGCGTTGAACTTGGTGGACAGATTCCAATTCACGTAGCGGGGGTCGAGGCCCACGCCCGCCAAGTCTTCCAGCTTGGCGACTTTCACCGAGCTGCCAAAAAAGTCTTTGATTTCCTTGAGGAAAAGCCCGCCACTCGCCACGCCGCCACTCTGCGTATAATATTCAAGCGAAAGGTCATAGTTATCCGCGGACCACGGTTTCAAGGCGGTATTCCGGATCGTCACCGTACCTCGGACCACCTCAGGATTATTCAGGTCGGCGTCGGAAAGGTCCCGCTCGCTGAAGGTGGCATTGGGAATGATGTCCGTGAAGTTGGGGCGGCCGTAGGTTTTGGCGTAGGCCAATCGCGCCAGAAAGTTTTCCCGGATGTTGTAGGTAGCGTGGAGGCTGGGGTAGTAACCGTGGTAAGATCGCGCGTTGGTGAAGGCGCGTTCCTGGCGGATGATGCGCAACTCTTCCATTGAGCCCACGGGGCCGGCCTCCGGCTTGCGGAGGCGGGCGCCCGCGGCGTTGCGCGCGAACGTCCCGTTGGCCGCGCGAATCCAGACCGCATCCGGATCGAACCGCGAACCCTCTCCTTGGTCCGTCGTTTTTTCAAACCGGGCGCCGGTGAGCAGGTTGAGCCGGTTGTTCAGCAGGCGCGCCTCCGCTTGGAGATAAAGAGCGGATACGGTTTCTTTGATGTACTCGGAATTGGTCAGGCGGTAGCTTTCCTCGGCGACGACTTGCGCTGCAGTTTGCGTAAACAGTTTCGGATTAGCCTGATTCGCCGCATAGGCGCGGTTAACCGATGTCCACGGCACATTTTTGAAGCCATAGAAAGGATCCTGCCCCTTGTACACCTGCATCAAGAATGGTTCCGGACTGTCGGCCGTCGCCGGATCTCCGTCTGGGCCATTGTAGGTTAAGCCGCTGCTCCCAAGGCGGGTATCGACGCCGAGCGTGCTCTGAAAGGCGCCGGTCTGCACGGCGAAGGGAAAGCTAAAGAAGTTGAAGCGGCGTTTCAGGTTCACGTTCGCGGATCGAAAGATCGATGCGTTATCGTAGGGTGCCGTTGTTACCGTGTTCAGCCGGTAATTCTTGATATTGTAGAGGTCGACCTCCCGGTTGCTGTTGTCATACGCCTTGATCGCGCCGGGCTGATCGGGGTTCGCGTCGGTGAACGAGATCCGCACGGGATTGATCAAAACGGATGTCATGCCGGAATAGTGTCCGGTATTTGGGCGCGACCGCGTCGAGGTCGAGGTATTCATGCCCGCTTCGACTTTCCAGTGGCCGTCGTCAAATCGGTAATTAAGATTGGCGACATTCGTATCGCCAAGAAATGTTTGCGCGCTCCCTGAAAGCGTCGCCGCGCCGCGCCCCGTCGCTCCAACCGTAAAATTATTTCCGTAGCTCATGGGTACGCCACCCACGATGCTGGGTGTGCCAACGGTCCCCGCACTCGTTGCCCAGCTGAGCGTGCCAATGTAGATCACAAATTTGTTAGTCTGCGCACCAAAGGAGAGGACCCCGCTGGGGCTCACCCGCCAGTCCGCCTTGAGGCTAAAGGCGGTGCGCCGCTGGCTCCGGGGGCCGTCTTGCAGCGTGTGCTGTTGCAAATAGGGCTTATCGAACGTCGCCCCGCTCGCGGTGCCGGCGGCATTGTGCAGCATCGTCGAGAGATGCTGCTCGTTATATTTGTCGCTCTGAAAACCTGTCACGATGAGGCCGAAATTCTTGTTCAGAGGGAGCGTGTAGTCGAAATCCCAGCCCGGCAGAATTTTGCGCGTGTCGTGATCCCCGTTGGAATGGGGGGTCCGGCTGAGGGTCAGATTTTCACTGTTGGCCACGAAATTCAGGCCGAAGTTGAATTGGGCCCGACTCCGCTCAAAGGCACTCTTGCTCACCATGTTAATCGACCCCGCCAAGGAATCGGCGGGTGTCGCCGGGGTAGGCACTTTCGTCACCTCCACCCGGGAGACATTATTCAATGAGCTCACGTTCATATTAAATGACCGCGACGCGGCCCCACCTGCAGCCGAGACCACGGAGGCGCCGTCCGATGTGAACGACGTTTTATCGGAGCCGAGCCCGCGCACGGAAATTCCGACAATTTCAACTTCGCTGTACTCGGTGGCCAGACCGGGAATAAATTTGAGGAACTCACCGACGTTGCCGCCGAGGACATCGCCGAAGGAATCGGAGGCCAGGACGTTCTTGATGTTGGGCGCAAACCTCTGCTCGTTGATCGCAAGGGATTTTCCGTCGGTCTCGCGGTCGGAGGTGACCACAAAGTTGCCCAGCTTTACGATGTCCGGTTTCTCGCCGTAGCGCGCCTTGCTCGTGAGCTCCACGTTTTGTTCGACCGCTCCGCCGGGCGGGACCGTGATCGCGATTTGCTGGGGATCCAGATCGGTAAAAAAGATCTCGAGGATGACCGGCCCGATCGGAACGTTGACGAGCCGGTAGCCCCCGAATTCATCCGTGTAGGTGATTGCGTCCGAGCCTTTGATCGAGATGCGCGCGTTGTTAAGGTAGCGGCTCGTCACTACGTTCTGGACGCGGCCGGAGATCGAGCTCGCCCGAGCGGAGGCTGTCGGGGAGCTGCCTCCGGCGGACGCTGCTCGGGCCGGCGCCAGCGAGAGGAGAAGCCACATCCCGAGGAGAGCGAGGGGCATTTGGTGGCTCACGGCGCGAGACGGCTGGCGGATTTGATTCATGGCAGCAGGAGGTTGTTTGGGGTGGAGTCTGGGACGGTTCGAAATGGGGCTAGCTTACGAGCGCGGTGACGAACTGGCGGGCTTTCCTCGCTTCGGCCGTCAACTGCGCGGCGTCGCCGGGCGCGAGGCCATTCACGATCAGGGGACCGCGCGTGAACCCACCGCGGTGGAGGTGCGCAAACACTTTTGGGAAATCGACCTGCCCGGTGCCCGGCGTCACCATGACGTCTTTCGGCGCCCGATAATCTCTCACACACATGCCAAACATCAGGCCGGCCGCCGCGAGCGCGGAGGCGAAAACAATGGACGCGAGGCGGATCATTTCAGCTGCGGAGGCTGGTCGCCGTAGGCCCAAGGCTTGCCGATCGGACCGTTCGGACGTTCGGGCAGCTTCGCGGGCTTCATCTTCGCGGCGAGTTCGAGGCCGACGTTCATGAACTGCGTGCCGGCGGTGATCTCGAGATTGCTGTAGCTCGTCAGCCGCGTCTCGTAACCGCCGCCGTGCGGACCGAAGGCTTCTTCGTCCGGCACATAGCCGACGCAGCCATTCGCGAGTTCGACCGGGAAGGTCATCGGGAATCCGCTACGCTTCTTGAGCTGAAGTCCGTAGGAGACAAAATACTCGGCGGGATTGGAGAGACAGACCACCGGACCGACCTGAATGGCCTGCACCTCGACCTCGACGTCACGCTTCTTGGCGATCAAGGCGTCAAGCAGGAGAGTTTCCTTGGCCCAGACCCAATCTTTGTGGGCGGGCGGGCCCTTGATGCGTTCACGGGCCTCGGCGATGTGCTCAGGGGTGGGAATACGGCGATGTACCTCCCAGATCTTATGGTCGGCGGCCAGCGGTACTTCGGCCGTACGGGTCTGCGACATGCTCAGGAGGACTTTGAGGGATTCAGCGCCCACGCGGCCGCCGACGAACTGGGACCAGTCGTCGGAGGCCGGATTGGCCTTGGGGTCGAGATTGTTGACCTGGGTGATATCGCCGCAGGCACCCTGCAGGAAGACCACCTTGGCGTCCTTGCCGTAATACCCCTGGATGACCTTCTCGGTGTAATAGATCCAGTTCGCGCCGATGCCGTCGGAGTTCGTGGTGGCGTGGCAGGAGAAGTTGACAATGCAGCCCGCGAGCGTGCCGTCAGGGCGCCAGACGCCGATCACGCCGACCTCATCGTCGATCGGATTGGCGAACTCGACCACGTCAGGGTTATTCTTACCCGGATGAGAGAAGGTGAGACCGTTCTTCATGCGCACACGGCGATTGAAAGCCACCTGGCTCTCATGGCCGACGCCGTAGCCGACCGTCACCGTAGCCTTGGTCTGATCGGCCGCAACGATGGCTTCGACCGTGGCCGCGACGACTTTCTTGAGATAGCCCGCATCGGCGCAGGATGACTTTTTGTAAGCGAGTTCCTGGATCTCGGCAGAAGCGTGGTCGAACTCGCCGGGCAGGATCATTCCGATCGGACCGGAGGAGTGGGAATGCGAAGCGCCAATCATCACGTCGGTGATGCCCGTGGCGGCCTTCACCAATCCGCGGATCTCCAACACCGTCTCGCGGCGGATCATCAAGGCGTCGATGCCCACGAGTGCCACGCGCTTCTGCCCATCGTCGAAGACGCTCGCACGCACCTTGCACGCGTCGTGGATCTTCTTCGCGTAGACCTTCCCGTAATTGCCCGGGACCTCCATGCCGATGTCGGGCGTGATGTCGCGATCGGCGAACCCCACGCGTACGCCGGGCTTGGCCGGCGGCGCGGCGAAGAGGGTGACGGAAGTCAGGACCAGCAGGACATGGCGGAAACCGAGTCGGGGAAAACTGATAGGGGTATGAGCAGGTATGCGGGGGGGAAGGTTCCCGGGACAAGCGCACGAGTATGGGGTCAGACCGACTGATCGGGGACTACGGATACTGATCGGCAACTGGATTTTCAGGGAGATCGGGTCCGGGAGGGGCATGGTGGGAGCTGGATGAGTTAGCCGCACATCAGTCGATTTTGAGAGGGCGGCGGGGACGGCTAATGCTGGGGACTTGGCGTGGGGAACGGCGGCGGCGGAAAGGGGGATTTCGGGCGCGAATCGAGGTACTGCTTGCCGTTTGGGGGCAATCAGCGCGGGGTGGGGATGCGCGGATGCAGTGATTCGGATCGCTCGGAGTCAAGGAGCCAGCGTTTTTAGAATCGCGGTAAACTCCTAACCGGGGTCGGACCCGCTTGCGCGGACGCGCCGCCAATGACACCCCACACGGCCTTCGGGATCAGACTGCTAGACGGGCTTAGAAAAATACCCGGGTAAGGACGATGGATCGCTTGCCTCGCGGAAAGAACCGCTCACCGGCATGCACGATCTGCGGCGATATTCCGGCCTCGCGCACGGTGTTGCTTTTTGTCACGGCCAAAAATCCGATTTTGGGGCGGGGGCTGATAGGAAACTGGATTTTCAGAGGGATCGGATCCGCTGATAGTAAACTGGATTTTCCGGGGGATCGGGTCCGGGAGGGGTTTGCCACCGCTCGCTCACGCTCGCAGCTACGCTGCCTTCGTTTTTCAGAGGTTACCCAATTCTCAACGGCATGATCTTTTCGTTCAGAACGTCCCCTTGATGCCGATCGTCCACAGGGAACCGTAGTCGATCTGGTTGCGGAAACGCGCCGAGGCCGGGGTGAGGGCATTGTAGATCTGCGTTTCCTCGGGCTCGGCGGTGAGGTTGCGCATGCTGGCGAAGACGGCGTAGCGCTTCCCCAACGTGTACTCGGCTTGGGCGTCGAGCGTGACGCGTCGCGGCACCCAGGTGAAATTATCCGTTGGCAGGCCGGCGCCCGCGACGGCGGCGCCTTGGCGCGCGCTGCGGTAGTTCCAATTGCCGCGGATGCTGAAACGCTCGCGTGTAAGACTCACGCCCCAGCTGCCGCTGCGCGGGAAGAAATTGAAACCGGAGTTGCCCACCAGCGCTCCGGTGCGGCGCTGTGTGGAGACGTTGCCGAAAATCTGCACGCCGCGGGCCCAGACCGGCAAAAAGGTGAGCGCCTGCTTGTAGTTCAGGCTCGAACCTTCCATGCGGACCGTGCCGGGCACGTTGTATTGGGTCTCGACGTCGAACTTGCCGTAAAGCTCCGGATCGAGGTCGTAGAGCGCGAGAAAGCCGGGCGGCGCGGCGGCGCGCGTGCCGCCGAAGAAATTCGTGAAATCGCGGCGGAACGCGTTGAGCGAAAGCTGGCCGACGCCGGCGAAGTAATATTCGAGGCGCACGTTGAGCGTGTCGGCGCTCCACGCCTTGATGCCGACGTTGTTCACGACGATCCGATTGGCCGGGGACGGGATGGCTTCGGCATCGGGCAACGTGACGCCGCCGGCGTACTGGTTGAAATCGGGCCGGCCGACCGAGCGGTAAACGGCGGCGCGGGCGATGAGGTTGTCACGCAGGTTGAAGCTGGCGTTGAGACTCGGGAACAGACGTAGGTACTCCTTATCGGCACGGCTGCCGCGTTCGATGAACGTGAGCCGGGAGTACTCGAGCGAATTCGTGTTGGGCACGATCGGCACGCGCTGGCCCTGGGCGTTGAGCTGGAAGTTGCGGGTCGGATCGGTGAGCGGGCCCTCGGCGTCGATGTTGGTTTGTTCCGCACGCAGGCCGCCGACGAGCTTGAGCCGGCGGGAAAAGAAGTGCGCGTCGCTGCGCAGGTAGGCGGCCGAAATCGTTTCCTTGGCATGCTTCGAGGATGTGACGATCGAGCGGTAGTCGTTGTTTGCGTTCAGACTGAATTGCGCGGGATTGGCGGCGTAGTGCTCCCACACCAGCGCGTTGCCGATGCCTTGGATCGCCGGCAGGCCAAACACGCCGCGGCGCGCCGAGTACACGGGATCGAGAAACGGCGCGGCGCTCTCCGCCGTGGCGGCGTTGCCGTCGGCGCCGAGGAAGGTCCACGCGGAATTGCGGTTGCGATTGTCGCGGACCGACTGGCGGACGTGGAAGCCGGTTTTCAGCCGGAGCGGGATCCGGCCGTAGAAATCGCGCGCGAGGTTGCCGTAGGCGGTGCGCTGCAAGTCGGACGTGTTGTTCTGGATCGCGCCGGCGGTATCGAGCGTCTTGCCCGCGATGGAGTAGGGATCGACGACGGCGCCGGTGGCGTTGTCGGTGACGGTGATGCGGTCGGGCCGCACATCCTGCATGCCGTCGAAGGCGATGGTGAGATTCCGGCGGAAGCCGGTGGTGCTGAAGAAGAGGCCCTTGTCGATGTCGCGGTTGCGGTTGGTCGAAGTCGAGTAGCCGAGACCCACATCGCCCTTCCAGGTTGGGCCCTGGTGCCGCCAGACCAAGGTCGGCGTGTGCGTGCGGTTGTGGCGGTCACGCACGAGATTGCTCAGCTGCAATTCGCCTTGGCCCGGCGCGCTGCGCGTGGACAGCACGCTGAATTCGCCCGGGAGCACGCGGTTCAGCGCAAAGGTCAGCACTTGGTTCGAACCGTAGAGATGGAAGTAGGAAAACTGGTAGCCGAGGGAAACCTGGTCGTAGCGCGAAACCTTTAAGTCGACTGTGGCCCCGAGGGAATTGCGGGTCGTGACCTTGGTGCCGTCACGATAGACGAAGCTGGTGAGGTACGGCCGGTCCGGCGTGGTCGCCGGGAAGTTGCCGCCGGTGGCCGCGCTTGTGCCGCGCCACACGGTCTGCGTCATGGGCTCCGGCGAAAAGTTGGTCGCTGACCCACCCGAGATCGTGAAACCGAAACGTTTGCTGACCGGCGCGACGTAGGAGAAATCGAAACCGGGATCGATCTTGCGCGACGGCGTGAGCCGCGGGCCGGGCGTCTTCTTGAAATCGTGCTCGCCGCTGCGCATGATGAGGAAGGCGCTGGCGTTGAGCACCGGGCGGGCACGCTCGAAGGCGGAACGCGGCACCATGTTCACGGTGCCGGCGAGGGCATCGCCCGACGATTCGGGTGTCGGCGAATATTCGACCTCGATGCGCGAGAGATTGTTGATCGACACCATGTCCATCGCGACGGAGCGGCCGGTGTTGGTGTCGCCGACGCCCGCGCTCGCGAGGCTGAAGCCGCCGACGGTGATCGGCACGTTGGCGGAAGGGACGCCGTTGATCGAAATGGAGCGGGCGTTGCCGCCCGAGTCCTCGACCGTGATGCCGGGGAGAAATTTCAGGAAATCCGCGGCGTTGCCCTCGGCGACGAAGCCGAATTCGTCGGTCGAGAGCACGTTTTTGATGTTGGGCGCGAAACGCTGCTCGTTGATCGCGAGCGCGGACGCGGACATTTCCTTCGAGGTGGCGACGACGAAGGCGTCGAGCTGCACGGTCCCGGCGTCGCCCGGCCGCGCGCCGAGCGTGAGATCGAGTTGCGCCGTCTGCCCGTTCGCCACCGCCACCGTCGCGGCCTGCTGCGCCAATCCGGTGAAGAACACGGTGATGCGGGCGGAGCCGGCGGGCACACCCGAGAAGCGGTAGTTACCGCCGTCGTCCGTAAAGGTCTCGAGCGTCGTGCCCTCGATGGTGAGACGCGCGCGTTCGACATAAGCACCGCTGGTGGCGTTGCTCACGCGGCCTTCGATCGAGCCAGTCGGCACGCCGTCGGCGGCATGGACGGAAGGGACCGGCGTCAGGGCGACAGCCAGCCAGGCAACGAGCAGCCGGAGGGGATTTTTGAGTTTCATTGGGGTTTCGAGGGGGAGCGGGGTAAAGGTGAAGTTCCGGGCGGCGCGGCCGTTCGGGTCGGGTTGGCGCGCGATCCGCAGCACGCCGGAGCGCGCGCGCAGCGCGGCGGTCAGCGGCGTGCCGGCGAGCAACCGCACGATCGCCAGCGAGGGCGCCATGCGGCCGCGGACGGCGTTACTGATAGGGGATTAGATTTACTGACAGGAAACTGGATTTTCAGGGGGATCGGATCCGGGAGGGGTTTGCTAAAACATGTACGTCGCCCGGACCGTCCACCCGTGGCGGACCCGCGGCAATTGGTAGCGGAGGACCGTGCCCGGCGTCGCCGCCGAGAACGGCAGGAGATCCTCCTGCCGGAAGAGGTTTTCGACGTTGAGCTGCAGATCGAGCGACTGGCCGCGGCGGATCCGAATCTGTTTTCCGATCATCAGGTTGAAGAGGATCGAACTCTGGCCATAGATCGGGTTGTTGTCGTTCGCGGCATCGAAACCGATCACCGCCGGGCCGCGGTAATTGGCGCCGAAGCCCACTCGCGCGGAGCGGAGCAGCGCCGGGACGCCCGCGGAAAAGCGATAGCTCGTGAAGGCGTTGAACGACTCGCCGACGAAGGAGAGCGGCGGCTTGCCGGTGCCGTAGTTCACGATGTCCACGAGCGACTGCACGTAGTCGTAGGCGTCGTTGAACGTCGCAGGGTTGAGCACGAAGTCACGCGACGGCGTGTTGTCGCGCGCGCGGACGAAGGTCGCGACCGTGGCGGGGGTCGATTCGAGCGGTGAACGGCTGCCGTCCCACACGGCCTGGTTTTCAGCGAGCAAGCCCTTGATGCTCGGTGCGAGGTCGGTGAAGACGATTTCGGGCCGTGCGTAGTTGAGCGAGACGCTCCAGCCCGGCGCGAGCCGGCCGGTGATTTCGATTTCGCTGCCGCGGCCGTCCGACGTGACCGTTTCGCGGTACTTGGAGGTTCCGACCTGGGTGGTGCCGCGGGCGGTGAGACTGGCGGGCAGCGGCTGGCCGGTGCGCAGCATCGTGGTGAGGATGTTGTTCAGGACGGGAATGCCCTGGCCGCGCACGGTGTTGCTGGTCACATCATGAAACTGATCCTGGCCGATGTTGCGGTAGGTGCTCACGTTCACGTAGAGGCGGCCGTCGAGGAGATTGAGGCGCATCGAGTAGTCGCGCCCCTCGCCCTTGCTCGGCACCAGCAGGCGGTCGTAGATGTCGGTGAAATTGCTCTGGGGAAAAACGCTCTCGGACTGGTTGTACGAAAAACCGAGCCACGGCAGGGGCATGACGACCGCGCCAAAGGTCTTGGTGGCGCCGGAGTACGAAGCGGCGGTGGAGTCATCGAAGATAAACGGGCGCGTGATCCACAGGTTGGTGGAGTTGGGCAGGCGCTCACCGCCGAGGGAGGCGTTGTTGTTGTCGATCGACTCCCGTCGATAGCCGGCGGTGAGGACGATGCGATCACCCGGGAACCGGCTTTGCGCCGCGAGCATCCCGCTGGTGCTTTTGGTTTCGTTCCAAGGGTACGAGTTGTTGAAAATGTAGGCCGCCTTCAGGCCCTTCGCGTCGGGGATGGGGTTGGCCCAGGGGTCGAGCGCACCGCGGGCGCCACCGGGACTCCAAAAATCGAGGTAGGTGCGGCGGAAGATGATGTTCGTCGCGGAATCGATCGGCTGGGAGTTACCGGGGGCGATGTTGTATTCGCCCACCACGCCATTGCCGAAGACGTTGTTGTTGTGCTGCCATGATCCGGCGAAACTGTGGCGGCCCCACCAGGGGTGGCGCCGGGTCAGGTTGAGTTCGTAGCCCACACTGGCGCGCATCGATTCGCTTCGCTGATCGAACAGTTGCTGCGTCACCTGGCCCTGGACGTAGGGCAGGCCGACGAAGGGATTGGCCCGCGCGATGTCGGGCAGCAGCGTGCCCGGGTTGCGGCCGCCGGTGATCGCCGAATCGCCGTCGGCGTAATAGGCGCCGGGGAGGACGGGGTTGGGGTCGCCGATCGCGTTGGCCGCGGACTGGGTGAATCCGCGGCGGTAGGTCGTGCGATTGTAGCCGAACTCGAAATTCAGTCCGCCGACCCGCTGGTCGATGAAGACGGAGTAGAGCGTGTAGTTGTAGTTGGCGTTGCGGCCCGGGCCGGCGAGGTAGGCGTTGGCCGGGATGACCTGGCCCCAGTACGGATCGTCGACGGTGTTGCCGATGGGGGCGTTGGCCCCGGAAATCGTTTCCCAAAAACCACTGGCCTGCGTACCCGGGAGATCCGGACGCAAATCGGCCCCGACCATGGAGAGGCGGAACGGCTGCGGACGGACCTGCGGCGCGAACACCACCTGCTGCGTGTTGCTGGAGCGCAGAAGCGCCGGGGCGGGATTCGTCCCGGGCAGAAGCGGGTTGCCCGCGAGCGGCGAACCGTTCTTCACCCAGCGCGAATAGCCAAAGTCGGCGTGCGGAAAATTACCGCCCGTCACCTGATCGCGGACCATCCGCTCGACGCCGGCCCGGACCTGCGTGCCTTTGAAAGGCTGATACGTCGTCGCCAGCGCGAAGCCCTTCTGCCGCTGCATCTCGAACTCAAACCAGCCCTCGCGATCCTCCCAGACGCCGTTGGTGCGCAGCGCCAGCTTGTCCTTGATCAGCGGCACTGCGAAATCGAACTCGGTGCGCTTCTTGGCAAAATTGCCCACCGTGAGCGTGACCGATCTCTGCCGGCCGTTCAGGACCGCCCGCTTCGAAGTCAGATTGAGCGCCCCGCCCGGGCGGCCCGCGCCAAAGAGAATGGAGTTGGGTCCGCGGCTCAGGTCGGCCCGGTCGACGTTGAACCGATCCGAGGCGAGAATGCCCCGGCCCTCGACCATGTTGGGCAGGTAGTCGCGCGAAATGACGGACTCCGTGAAGCCACGGATCGTCGCGCGCACATCGAACGCCTGTTGGATGCCGCCGGAGGGATCGCTGCGTTCGTGTTCCGAACTCATCGCGAACTTGAGCATGTCGCCGACGTTCTCGGCTCCGATGTCGTCGAGAAATTCCTTCGTGAGCACGGAGATCGCCGCCGGCGTGTGCAGCAGGCTCGTGTTCATCCGCGTGCCCGAAAGCGTATTGCTCGCCCGATAGCCCTCGTCGCCCTCGCTGGAGACGACGAAGGGCGAGAGATTGATGACTTCGTTGTCCGCGGCCGGCAGGGCGGTCCCGAGGATGAGGATGGCCGCGCATGCGGCGGCCCGGTGGTGTGTCATGAGGCGGGGGAAAGGCTGGGGGCTGAGATGCATCGATCCAGTTGAGAGATGAGGATTGAGAGATCGATTTTGCTCATCGGAAACTGGATTGGCGGGGGGGGGGGGGGGGAGGGGTTTGGGGTACCGCCCAAATCCTCAGAACCGGCCGTTCACGCCCGCGGTGACCGTCACGAAATTATAGAGCGTGCGCTGGGAGCGGCTCTTGAAACCGCGGTAGAACGCCTGCGGCTCGTTGAAGAGGTTGGCCACGTCGAAACTGAAACCAAGCGACGGGCTCACTTGGTAGCCCACGCCCACGTTCACGGTCTTCATGGAGAAACGATAGAGGTGCAGCGCCGGGCTGGTCGCGTTATAGGCCGTGATATATTCGCCCGTGAAGTTATAGAGGATGCGCGCGCTGAATTTGCGATAACGCCACGACAACGACGCGTTGGCGGCATACGGGATGAAGCCCGGCACCTCGTGCCGCGTGAGGTAGACGTTGCCGTCAAACATTCCATGCGTGTCGATCCATGTGTAGTTAAAAGAACCGGCCAGGCCCTTGAGCAGGCCGGGCAGAAACGTGAACTGCTGCCGGTAGCTGAACTCCCAGCCCTGGGCCACCGCGGTGCCCCCGTTGACCGAGGTGCGCTCCGTCCAGCCCGAATATTCGCCATCGTAGCCGTTGTCGGGTCCGCTGGGGATGATCCGGATTTCCTGGTTGTCGATGATGTAGTCGTGGATCTCCTTGTGGAACCAGCCCAGCGAGAGCTGGCCGACCGGTTCGAAATAATACTCGAGCGAGGTGTCCCAATTCTTTGCCGTCTGCGGTTGGAGGGCGGGGTTGTTGACGCTGAGACGCTGGTTCGCCTCGTCGGGCGTCTCGTTCACAAAAAAATTATTGAGCGCGGCGCGCCCGTAGCTGGTGGAAAAGCTGGCCCGCAGTTTCAGGTTCGACATGAGGTCGTGATGCGCATGCAGGCTCGGAAACGCGTTCGTGTAGCTGCCGTGAATCTCGCGGGCATTGTTCGCGTAATCACGCGCGGCGGAACCCGCCGGATCCGCCGTCTGCTGCGCCGCGGTGCTCAGGGCCCGCGACCGCACCCAGCCCCAACTGTCGACCGTCGTTCCCTCGACGCGCACGCCGCCGAGGTAACCCGTCCGTCCCAGGAATCCATCGCGGCCCAGCCGCCCCTGCGCCATCGCATAGGCCGCCGAGGTTGACTCCGTGAGACTGCGCGTAGCGGTGAATTTCTGCGTCTCGTGATAGTAAAGATCCTCGCGCCAGACCGAGGGATCGCGCGGCCGGCGCTCGTTCATGAACATGTGTGACTGCCACCGCGGAAAACGCAGGCCGGTTTCGCGCGCGGAATACCCGAGCAGATTCGGATCGGGGGCCAGCGGCCCGCCACCAATATAGGACCAGCGATGGTTGTCCTTGCTCCAACTGTCCAGGCCCTGCTCGAGCCACGCCCCGCCGATCTTGAGAAACAGCGGTGTGGCAACCGGTGCCTCATAACGCACGTTGAAACGGAACTGCGTCACCGACTGATCGGTTTGATTGTTGGTGTTCGTGAGCCCGTTGGCCGTCGGCCGGTAATTGTCGGGATTGAGGAAATCAGGGCCGCCGTTTTTCAGGAAGCGCGGAAACACATCCGACTCGGTGCGATCGAGGATCCAGGCTGCGCCCGCCAGTCGCATCGTGAGCTGACCGGCCGTCCCCTGCCCCGTGTTGAGATTGGTATAGCCCATGCCGCCCGCGTAATCGATCTGCCAGCGGCGGTATTTGTGCTCGCCCGTGAAATCCACCTGCCGCGTGCGCACGTAGAAGTTGAGCGGACCGTCCATCAGGATGTCGATGTTCGAGGCAGCCAACGGACGGACGACGGTGATCTTGTCGGTGAACTGGCCGGGCACGACTCCGGTCGTGGTCGCGTTGGGGACGGTGTTGGCATTGCCCGTAAAGGCGCGCACCTCCATCCGCCGCCGGTGCCGCTCGAAATTGTCGTTGCCGAGCAGCGTCACCGAAAAACGCGTCGTCGGCGACCACTGGTAATCGGTCCGCAGGTTGACGCTCGTCTGCTTCCGGTTGTTGATGTTGTCCCACTGGCGGAAGTCCCAGACATACGCGGCGGGCGCGAGTGTGTTCTGGTAGTCGAGCGTGGTGCTGGCGCCACCGACCGCGTTTTCGCTGTAGAAAAGATTGAGCGAGACCGCGAGGTTGCGCGTGCCGCCAAAGACGTCGAACACCTCTTGGTGGGCGAGGCTCGCCAACGGATGCGCCCGATGCTTTTCGCGCAGCGGCATCTGCTCGAAAAACGACGGCGCGATGCGCGCCGTCAGGCTGTAGGTGGTCCGCCGCTTTTCCCGCATGGTCAGCGGGGAGCGGGTCTTCAGGTTGATGGTGCCCCCGAGGGAGGCGGCGCCCGTGTCGGGCCGGTGCCCTTTGGTGAGCTCCAGCGCCTCGAACATCGTGCCGGTGATGCTCTGCAGTTGGAACGTGCGGTTGGTGTTTACGCTGGGCAGCACACCGCCGTCGATCGTCACGGAGTTGAGCTGCGGATCCATGCCGCGGATGTTGAACCAATACGCCAGCCCTTCGTCGGTCGGGCTGCCGGCGACGCCCGGCAATCGCATCACGACTTCGCCCGCGCTCATGTTGGGCAGGTTGCCGAAGGAATCCATCGCCACGATGTTCTTCACGTTTTCGGCGTTGCGCTGCTGCGTGATCGCGGCGGCATCACCCTCGCGTTCCCCGGTGACCTTGAATGCGTCCATTTTGTAAAGCGCCGTCGTGAGATCGAAATTCCGCCGGACCCGCCCGCCCGCCTCAACCGTCACCGGAGCGCGGACCGCATCGAGGCCGATATAGGTGACCTCGAGGTTGTACGTGCCCGCCGGAACACCCGTGAGCACGTAGCGACCGGTCGCGTCGGTGAAGACGGAGTGGCCCAGCTGGGGCAGGACCACCCTGGCGCCCTCGAGCAGGTTACCCGTGGCGACATTGCTCACGGCACCGCTTACCGTGCCGGAGCCCGTCTCGGCCGCGAAGCCGCGCGTGAAAATGAGAACGAGCCAGGTCAGAAGGACGGCGATGGGGTAGTTGGGTTTCATGGGTGAATTGTAGCGGTGGGGAACGGCGACGTACAAAGAAGACAACGACCTTGCAGAAAGGAAATTGGACTTTCAGGGGGATCGGATCCGGGAGGGGTTTAAGCAGAGGGTGACGGATGGAAACGGATTCAGACTCTTGTAGTCCCGCAAGCCTCAAGCCTGCCTGACCGGCCAGCGGCGCGAAGAGCCGGTTAACGAAAATTTCCTGCCGGAAAATCAATAACTCGTTCAACCTCGACCCGGCGCAGGTGGATCGTTGGACGTCGGGGGTGGCGAGCAAGAGGCGAAGAAACAGACCTCCCGCCAATCGCTGTCAACCGGCGAGTTTTCAAACTGATTCCAGCGCGTCTGCCTCGACGTCGCACGCAGACATGTCCGCCGGGACGAAGCCGTCGGCTGGACAGGCCTGCTCGGCGCCGCCGGTCCAGCGCACCTGCTCGATGCACCCGCCGAAGTACAGGGTCCGAGGACTGCGAATGATCCAAACCGGCGCGTCCCAATGAGCGCCGATTTTGCAACGCAACCATGCGCACTGGTTTCGTGACCGAAGGTATCGATGCCAAACAGCGGGCGGTTTTGAAACGCTGGACAAGTCGGCCTCCCGGCAAAGCAGGTCCGCCGCGTAGGCGAGGTATTCGCGTGTCAACCGCCCCCCCACCCGCCGCTCAGAACGTCACCGCACCGTGCGTCAGTTTATCCTGCAAGCGCGCGCGGGCGCGTTCATGCACGATCGCCATCGTCTCTTGCAGCAATTCCGCCGTGAACCCCCATTCGAGGAGAAAGTCCGTATTGAGTTCGAACAAAAATCCGTCCTCGGAAACGCCGGGACCAAACGAGGTCGCGACATATTTCGCGGCATGCAAATGCGCGAGCAGCGCCAACGCCTCGGGTGGAGCCTCGGTCGGCCGCTCACAAAATTCTGCGGCGGAGATCAGCGCGGCGGGAAAATTCCACGCGCGCAACAAACGCGCCCCCACCTCAGCATGGGTGTAGCCGAGCACTTCGCGCTCGGCCTCCGACCACGTGCCGCCACGCGACGAGCAATGGGTCCGGATAGCCGGGAAAAACGGCGCGCACGCATGCGCGATGGCGAGCTTGCCCAGATCGCACACGAGGCCGGCCGTATAGGCCGCTTGCGGGTCGATGCGCTCGCTCGTCTCGGCCAGCACCTCGGCCGCCAGCGCCGTGCACAACGCATGGCGGCAAAAATCGCCGGGCTCACCCCGCCCGCCCGCACCAGTCTCCCAGCGGCCCACGAGCGCGAGCGCGGCGAGGCGATAGAGTTCCCGTTGGCCGAGCCGAATAACCGCATCCGTCACACTGTCGGCTTTACCGCCCGCACTGAAGAACGCGGAATTCGCGAGCCGGAGCGTCGAAGCGGCGAGCGCCGAATCGACCTTGATCAAATCGGCCACCTCGTCCGCGCTGCTGTCCGGCGACACGAGCACCGAAATCAGGCGCGGCAGCAGCGCCGGCGAACAAGGCAAACGCAGGGCGCGTTCACATACTTGATCAATCGAAGGACATGCGGAGGTAGTGAGGGTCACGGCAAAAATTATGTTGGGATCAGGCAGCGTTGAGGAGCGAACCCGGGTCGAGAATGAGCGCGATACTGCCGTCCCCCAGGATCGCGGCGCCCGCCACGCCCGGGAGATTTTGCATGAAGCCCCCCAGATTCTTAATCACGACCTCTTGCTTGCTGACCATCTCGTCGACGAGCAGCGCCGAAACTTTGCCGGCGTTCTCCACGATAACGACGATGCCGTCCCACGGGTTGAGCGCCTCGCCGGGAATTCCGAAACGTTGATGGAGCCGATGAATCGGGATGAATTTCCCGCGGAGATCGAGCACTTCGCCCAAACCGTGCACGGTGGAAATATTCTCGCGGGACGGACGCAGCGCCCGCTGCACCGAAGTCGTCGGCAAGATGAAGCGATCCTCGCCCACGCGAACCACGAGACCATCGATGATCGCCATCGTGAGCGGCAGCTTGATCTTGAACGTGGAGCCACGGCCCAACTCCGAGGTAATTTCAATCTTCCCGCGCAACTTCTGGATATTGCGTTTCACGACATCCATGCCGACGCCCCGCCCGGAAACCGACGTGACCTTCTCCGCGGTCGACAAACCCGGAGCGAAAATGAGCGCGAGCATTTCATCGCGGGAGAGTTGGGTGCCGGCCGCGATGATACCCTTTTCAACGGCCTTACGGTAGATGCGATCCGCGTCGATGCCTTTGCCGTCGTCCTGCAGCTCAATCACGATGCTGCCACCTTGGTGATGGGCGCGCAGGTGCAGCGAGCCAGTCTCGGGTTTCCCCTTGGCGACGCGATCGGCGGTAGGCTCCAAGCCATGATCGAGCGCATTGCGCACCATGTGAACCAACGGATCGCCGATTTCCTCCACCACGGTGCGGTCGAGTTCGGTGTCTTCACCGCTCGTCATGAAGGACACTTTTTTGCCGAAGTCGCGCGCGAGATCGCGCGCGAGGCGCTCCATTTTTTGGAACGTCGACTTGATGGGGATCATGCGCAGCGACATCGCCGTGCTCTGCAGCTCCTTCGTGATGCGGGAAAGTTGGGCGACATTGCGCTGGAGCCCCGTGCCGACGCCGCCGTTCAGACGCGACGTTTCGATCAGTTGGCTCTGGACGATCACGAGTTCGCCGACGACATCCATCAACGAGTCCAGCTTGTCGGTATTAACCCGCACCGTCTGATTACCGACGCCGGACTTACCCGTCGCCGCTGCCTCGATGGCATTGGAGGTAGCCTTGGGCGGAGCGGGCACCACCTCTCCGTGCTCCTGGCTGGGGTCGGGAGCCGGTGCCGTTGGCGGGGCGGCGAAGAACTCCGTCACCACCGGTGAGGGGACTGACGGCGCACCAGCGGCGACCGCAGCCAACTTGCTGGCGGGCGAAGCATCGCGATCGGCGACCGCCAGTTTCTTTACCGCGCGCATCAAGTGACTGACCGGCACGATTTGGTCTGGCAGCAAGCCTTGTTCGAGCGCGCGGGCGACCTGTTGGGTCAGGGCAGCGAGTGCGTCGCGGCTCCGCAGAATCTCGGTGATGATGACGGCGGTGAGGCGCAGCTTATGATTCCGCGCAAGGTCGAGCAGCGACTCGACTTCATGCGCGAGCGTCTGCATCGGAACGAGACCGAGGAAGCCCGCATTGCCTTTGATCGTATGAAACGACCGAAAAATGGAATTGAGCGCCTCCGGATCGTCAGGCTGTTGATCGAGCGCGAGCAGCGCGGCCTCGATCTGCTGGAGGTGGTCCACGGCCTCGGCGTAAAATTCACCGAGCAGTTCCTTGTTATCCTCGAGATGTAAATCCAGCAGCACATCCGCCGGAGATTTTTCCTCGCCCGCTGGCGCCGCGACCAACGACGCCCCCGGAGCAAGGGCGACGGCACCCGCACCACTCGCGGGGAGGAGCTTCCCGTGCTGCAAACACTCCATCGCGACCGGCAGCCACTCGACCAAGAAACGGAGTTGGGCGATCGTTGCCTCGTCAAATGGCTGGGCGTTATCCAGCAGCTTGTCGAGGGCCGCATGCGCCGCAGCGATCGGGGCCTGGAGCGCCGGTTCAGTCGCGCAGCCATCCCGCAAGTCCCCGAGCAGACTATAGGACGGCACGAGGCCGTCATCGCGCCCAGCTTGGGCGAGAATAG
The DNA here is from genome assembly GCA_945871085.1 of Opitutus sp. GAS368. Taxonomy (GTDB): domain Bacteria; phylum Verrucomicrobiota; class Verrucomicrobiia; order Opitutales; family Opitutaceae; genus GAS368. The sequence goes on from CAMBVX010000009.1 coordinate 25,570, forward strand.
ATTCGGTCGCGAGGCGGTTGATCGTCTCTTCTATATGGCAGGCTTGCGCGGTGGTGAGAGGCATGGGAGCGATGTTTCTTCGCAAGCTGTGTCATCGGAACGGCGCCCCGATAGTTAAAGAGAATCTCCGCAATGTTTGGTCGGGGTGCGGCCACGACGGCGTGCGATGCCGGACTGACCACCCTTCACTCGGGGTCACTTCACCCGTGGGCCGTGGCGATCGTCCGTTTTTCCTAAAGTCCACCGAAACGTGGCCGAAGAATGGACAGCGCCTGGTCACAACCCGCCTGACCACCCGCGCGAAACCACTTTTCCCATCATGTCCCACGCTCCCACCACCCTCGCCCCCGTCGGCGGCAAGAATTCTCTCGCCGGCAAATACCTGACCGTCGTGCTTGAAAGTGAAGCCTACGGCATCGCGGTCCTGAAGGTCCGCGAAATCATCCGCCTGCAAAAGATCACTCCGGTGCCGCAAATGCCGGCCTTTGTGAAAGGGGTGATCAACCTTCGTGGCCGCGTGATTCCCATTGTAGATCTACGCGTAAAATTTGGGCTCAAAGCTGAATTCACCGAGCGCACCTGCATCGTCGTCGTGCAGGTGAAACTTCCCTCGGACCAAACCGTGCAGATGGGGTTGATCGTCGATCGGGTGGAAGAAGTGGTGACGCTGGCGGCGCACGAGATCGAACCAACGCCAGATTTTGGCGCTTCGATCAGCACCGAATACCTCCTCGGGATGGCCAAGGTCAAAGGCCAGGTAAAGACGCTGCTCGACATCGACCGCGTCGTCGCCCCGGACACCGTCCACGCCATCGTGTTGGCCGTGTAATCGACCTCTCCTCCCCATTTGTTAGCGCAACCGGCCCGGCTGGAGACGCAGGTTTCCACCGGGCCGTTTAATTTCCACCTCAGAGGCACGCCGGCTATCACCAACGCTACACCGGATCGACCGCCACGCCCTCGGACCTTAACCGTTGAAGTTTGTAGGTGAGTGCGCGACGGCTGATCGCCAACTCCTTCGCGGTTTCGGTGCGGTTGTAGTTATTTTTCCGCAGCGCGTGGAGGATGGCCTCGCGTTCAATTTGCTCGAGGCGCTGCGCATCGGCCGGTGCGAGCGGAGGCACGGCCGCTTGCGTCACAATTCGCGCCGGCAGGTGCTCCGGCAGCACGATTTCTCCACGAGAAAGCAGCGCGGCCCGCTCCATCGCATTGCGCAACTCGCGCACATTGCCCGGCCACCGGTAGCTCGCCAAACAGGCCGCGACGGTGGCAGAGAACCGTGATTTCTGCCGCGAAAATAATCCGATAAAATACGTGGCCAACGGCAGGATGTCTTCCGGGCGCTCACGGAGCGCCGGGAGGTGAATTTCCATCACATTCAGCCGGTAAAAGAGATCCTCCCGAAATTGTCCGGCGGCGATCTGTGCTTCCAAATCGCGGTTCGTGGCGGCGAGGACGCGCGCGTTCGTGTGAAAATCCCGACCCGAACCGATCCGATGAAACGAACCATCCTGAATCACGCGTAGTAATTTTGCCTGCAGCAGCAACGGTAAGTCCCCGATTTCATCCAGAAAAATTGTCCCGTGGTTCGCCTCTTCGAATCGTCCGATGCGCTGCTGGGTGGCACCGGTGAACGAACCTTTTTCGTGCCCAAACAATTCGCTCTCAAGGAGGCTTTCCGGAATCGCCGCGCAGTTCACTTTGACGAGCGACCCGGCGGCCCGCGGACTCCAGCCGTGGATGACCTCGGCGACGACCTCCTTCCCAACCCCGCTCTCCCCCGTGATCAGCACGCGCGTCTCGGAGGGCGCGATCACGGCGGCGTCGCGAAAGACGGCCTGCATGAGTGGGCTCACCGTCACCACTCCGGCCGGCAGAGTGCTTTCCGTTTGCGTGGAGAGTGGGGCGACGCCGCGACGCTCGGTCGCGAGCCGGACGGTCGCGATGAGTTCGTCGAGATCGATCGGTTTGGCCAAATAATTGACGGCGCCGTCGCGCATGGCGGCGACCGCGCTGCGGATATCGGCAAACGCCGTGACGAGGAGCACCGGGAGCGTCGGGTGTTTTTGCCGCACGCGGCGCAAAGTCTCGATGCCCGACATACCCGGCATGCGCACATCGCTGATCATCATCGCGAACGGCGTGGCGAGCAGCTGCTCCAGCGCCGCTTCACCCGACGCGGCCGATTGCGTGTGGTAGCCTTGGGCGCGCAGAAACGATTCCAGCAGACTGCGCTGACCGCGATCGTCATCGACGATGAGAATGGAGACGGCCGCAGAAACGTCGGGCTTCATGCGGCGGGGGCGCTGAGTTTTAATCCGGTGAACCGAAAGAGCGCACCGCGCGGGACGTTCGCATCGCAGGCCACGCCCCAGTGGTGCGCCGAAGCGATCTGCTGCACGATCGCGAGCCCAAGGCCGACCCCTTTGGGTCGCATCGTCACGTAGGGTTTGAAGATATTGGCCCGCTCCGCCGCCGCGACGCCCGGACCGTCGTCACCGATTTCCAAAACGGCCTCGCGGAGGCCGGACTGCGTCAGCCGCACTTCCACGCGTCCACCGGGCAACACGGCTTGCAGCGCATTCAGCAGAACATTGAACAATGCCTGGCGGAGTAATTGTTCGTCGGCTTCGATCACCAGCGGGGACTCCGGTGGGACCAAGGTCACCTGCTTTTCCTCGATATCCGGCACCAAGGTGCGCGCGACGTCGGCCACCAAGCGCCGCACCTCGACGGGGCCGAGGTGAGCTTCGCGGGGCTTCGAGTAGTTGATAAATTCGTTCAACTGCACCGTCACGCGGTCGGCCTCTTCGATGATGGTCGATGCGTGCTCCTTGAGCTTGGGCGAGCTGCCGGCCTGCATGGCGATCATCTGCGCCAAACCACGAATGAGGTTGAGCGGATTGCGCGTCTCGTGGGCCAGACCGGCGGCGGCGAAATTCATCCCCTTGAGATGGGTGTTCATTTCCCCCGCTTTGACTAAACGGATCTGCAGTTCGGAATTCTTTGAGAGATTGCGCCAGGCGAGGACCGACAACACCGCGCCCCCGAGCGCCAGCAAGCTGACGAGCGACCGGAGCAGTAAATTGCTCTGCACGGTCCGGCGCATTTCCGCCGTAGACAGGGAAATCACCAGGCTGTGGGCACCTTGTTTTTGGATCACCGCATCGTATTCCTCCTTCGACATCCAAGAGGGACGGCTGAAGAGAGGCCGGGCCGCCGCCGCACCGGCGGACTCAGCCGCTGGAGTGACGCCGGACTCGGTTGGCCGGCGCGATGGGAGCGGACGAAACGCCCGGGTGAGCCGTTCATCCGAGACGACGATCGCCGCGGGAGGCCGGACACCGTCCTCGGTGGCGGCCGCGCCCAAATCCATCAAGTTCAGAATCGTCAGCGAGTGCTCGCTCCAGAAAACACCGCGCGCCCGCAGCATCTCGGGCGTCAGTTCCACCGCATGGCCAGCGCTCGCGATCGGTTCACCCGTGGCACCAAGAATCGCAATGGACTCCAATTCCTCCGGGCGAAGCAGATCCTGCAGCGCGGACTGTAGACGCTCTTTCGAAACCACGATACCGTTGCGCCGCTGAGAGCGGACCACGACGCCGAGCGTCGAGGTGATGTCCCGCCCGCGGTGGATGAGCGCTTGGGCGGCGTCGCGCTTGAAGCGGACGTGTTCCTCCAGCTGCCACCCGCAGATCCCCAAACCGCAACCGATCAGGGTGGCGGAAACGATGAAATTTCGTTTTGCGGACGGCCAAATCATAGGGGGCGTGGGCCACACTCAGGCCCAGACCACGGGCCGTTCCAAGCCCGCAATCAGGGGTTGCCGAGGTATTTCTTCATCTCCTCTTTCTCGAAGGTCTTCGGAGCCAGCTCCAGTTTCGCGCGCTCGTCCTTCGCCATCCCGGCCAAATCCTTGGGGTCAGTCACCACGTGCGGCGTGAGGAAAATGAGCAGCTCCGTCTTCTGATTCTTTTTGATATTCCGCTTAAACGCGTAACCCAAAATAGGGATATCCCCGAGGAGCGGCACTTTGTTTTCCTGGTCGATCACCTGCGTGGAAATCAGGCCGCCGATGACAACAGTTTGGTCGCTGGGCGTCACGACGACGGTGTCGGCCGAGCGTTTGTCGATCACCGGAGAATTGACGCCCGTCGAGATCGGGACGGTGGTCGCGCTCAGCGAGGAGATTTCCGGCGAGACGATCATCTCGACCAAGCCGGCCTGCGTGATGAACGGCGTCACGCGTAATATGATACCGACATCCTGGTAGGAGACGGTGTTGATCGTCGTGTTATTCGTATCGCTGACGCGGGAGTTCGTGATGATCGGGATCTGCTGGCCGACCAAAATCGTGGCCTGCTGGCTGCTCCGGGTGAGAATCGAGGGCCGTGAAAGAATTTCGGTCTTACTTTTCACCGCGAGCGCATGGAGCGTGGCCTCAAGACCGTGCTGCCCACTGATGTTGTAAAAGGCACCGTATTGGGTCGCATCGTCGAGCGCGTTCCCCAAACCAAACTTGGTCGTCGCGGTGCCGATCGGCCCGCCCTTGATCGCAATTTTCCCTCCGTAGGTGGCCTCGGCGCCCAAATCGAGATCGTCGCCGTGCGTCACCTGGAGGAAGACCACGTTGATCAAAACCTGGGGCTTTGGCTTATCGAGACTGGCGATGATCGTCTTAATATTTTCGTTCGTATCGTCGTCCGTGACGATGATGAGCCGGCGCGACTCCATGTCGCTCGTGATCATCGCATCGCCGAGCATGGTGGAGTTTTGATACTGGCGGCTGCCCGCACCGCTACTACTGCTGCCGCCGCCAGTGCCGGTAGGACGTGTCGGAGTCGCCGCGCGCGTCGGAGTCGCCGCGCGCGTCGGCGTCTGGGGCGCACGGGTCTGGGCGAAAACTTCGGCGGCGAGCAACAGGGAGGCGGCGATCATCAGCCCCGAGCGAAGTGAAAAACGAGATAGATTCATGAGAAGGCCTTAAATTGAAAAAGTGCGACGGAGGTGAGTTAGCGGCGACCGCTGGTCGAGAGCGTCGAGTTGGCGGGCGTCGTCTGGCTGTTGTTGGCGGCGCGGGTGGCCAGCGGATCGTTTTGCGTCGAGGCCGACGCGCGCGAGTTACTGGATTGGAAGAGATTTTTCAGGACCGTTTCGACCTGCTTCACATCGGCATTCTCCAACGTGTAAACAAAGACCTTTTGTTTACGGGCCGGACTCGCATCGAGCTGCGCGATGATTTCGCCAATCTCCGGCATCGTGTCTTTGCTGGCCGTCACAATCACCGAGTACGTGCGGGCATCGGCAATCGCGACCACCGGCGTCGAACGCGACGTCGAGGAGGCGCCACCTCCGCCGGTACGGCCACCGGCCCCGCCGGTGCGACCACCACCACCCGTGGTGCCGCTGCGTCCACCGAAGCCCGGAAAGCCGGGAAAGCCGCCGCCGACCCCACCGCGACCGACGGTCGCGCCTTGGCCCTGACTAGGACTCGAAAAAATGTTCGTAATCAGCTGAGCCATTTCCACCGGGTCCGCGTTCTTTAGCTGAAACATTTTCATGGTCGACACGGTGTCGGCCGAGGTGTCGAGGGCGGACACGATTTCGACGATGTGGCGGACGTTGATGTTCGTGTCGGTGACGACGAGGGAATTGCTGTCCTGATTTGCGGTGAGCGTGGCGGAACCAGGGATCAGCGTCCCCAGATCGCGCGCGGCCTGGGTGGCATCGATACGGCGCAACGGGATGATCTGCATGACGAGTTCCGCGTTCATCGGAATTTCTTGGGGATCATTGCCGGTGCGGATGGGGATATTTTTTTTCTTCGCTTCGTCCTTGGAGCTGACGATCAGGCTGCGGCCCTGCACGCTGGCGCTGTAGCCGTTTTTGTTAAGCGCTTGGTTGAGCAACTGGACCGCTTCTTCGCGCGTGACCGGCTGCGAGCTCCACATATCCACCGTGCCGCGGACGGGGGTTTCGAGGACGATGATAAAACCGGCGGCGTCGCTCATGTAGTTGAGCACGGTTTCGAGCGGAGCGCCGCGGAAATTGAAGCGCAGCTCGCCTGGTTTGGGCGCGGGGCGCGCGGCCGGTGGCCGAGTGCTCGGATCCGGCGCAGCGGCCTTCACCGGCGCAGGCGCGGGGGCGGGAGCGACATTTTGAGCTGAAGCGCCAGCGGCGAAGGCGGCGAAGCCGAGCAGGAGAGACGGGGTGAATCGGGTCGTTTTCATTGTTTCAATTGTTGTTGGCGTTTCTCCATCAGACGGCGGAGTGCATCGGAGGCATCGGCCGGGATGGCGGGGGGCGCACCCGGGCCAGGATTGGCGGCGGCTTCGGCGGCACGCGCTTCACTGCGCACGGTTTCGGCGCCGATCACCGACCACTCGCCGCCCTCGGGGCGACGGAGCTGTTGGCCCATTTTCAAGGTGAGGGGCTGGGACTCGCGTTCGAGTTCGACGCTGTCGCTCGTGATCCCCTTGACTGTAAATTTCCCGAGCGCGCCGCCTTCGTTGAGGGCCTTGCGGTAGGCGGTATCGGGGCTGTCGAAGAAGGCGAAGAGGCCTTTCTCATACTGCATGGTGCCGACAAACGAGATGACGTCGGTGCGGGACGCGCGCTCCTCGGTGGCGCGACTGCGGCCCGTGCGGTTCGGATTGAAGATATTGCGATCCCCAATGAGCCGATAGGTATCGAAGGTCGGACCCGCTGGGGCCACGACCTTGGCACGGTCGGCAGCTTTGGAGGACGTCGCCGGTTTGGGCGCCGGCTTGTTGGCCGGTTTGGGCCCGACCTTCGGCACCTCGACCGCTGGTTTCGTCGGTGCTGGCGGCGCTTCTGCGGCCCAGCCGAATTCGACGGCGAGCGCAAAGACGAGTGCGACCGCACCGAGGGGATGACGCAGGTTCATAGTCGGCCCTCCAACGGGGACATCCGGAGTCCGCTAACGATGAGGCCGAGCGTGAGTTTGTTGCCGCCTTCGTCACGCGCCGTCAGCTCGACGGAGTCGACGCGGAGGGCGATCGGGGATTTTTCCAGCTCGTAGAGAAAACGGCTGAGCGTCGCCAGAGTTCCGGAGGCATCGACCCGGCACTCGAGGGTGGAATAGCGCGTGGTGCCGCGTTTCCACTGCGGCTTGATGGAGCCGAGTTCGATGCGGTTATCCCGGCCCCACCGGTCAATCGCCGAAATCAGATCCTGCTCGGCTTGCGCGGCATCCTTGGGGAGTGCACCGGTCTGCATCTCGGTCCATTTCCGCTGGGTCTGCGGGCCGCGCTCGATCATGCCGCGACCGCGGGCCACGTCCTTTTTGAGCTTCACGATTTCCGCCGCATGCGCCTGCCACGTCTTGGTGAGCGGGGTGAGCAGGACGGCATCGAGCACGTAAAGCGCGACGGCTGCAGCCGTGGCGATCAGGAGCAATTTCTGACGATTTTGTGGGTTCAGATTCATGAGCCGGCATTTCCTTTCCAACGAAACGTAAACGTAAACTGCGCGGGCACCTTGCCGCGGATCTGTTCGACTTTCACGGCTTGGATTTCCTTCACCTTACGCAGTTGGTCGAGCGTGCGCAGCAGCGAAGCGTTATCGCGCGCCGTGCCGCTGATGCTCACGGTCTGCGCGGTGATCCCGTGAACTTCCACGGAGCGCGCCGTCACACTGCCGTTGTCCGGGAAGCACTCGGTCACGCGGCTGAGGATCGTGAGGTTGCGGTAAGATTCATCATACCACGGACGGAATTCGCGGATACGATCCTGCACGACATCGAGGGCCGTGACCTCCACCGCCATCGCCTCCCATTCCGCGCGGAGCGACCAACGGCTGTATTCCTGCCAAGCAAAAAAGCCCAGCGCCAAGACGGCCGCGCCGCCGACCGCGAAACCCGCCGTCGCCAGGCGCTTCGAATTATACCGGGCCACGATCATCGCCCAACGCCCCGGGTGCGGCGGCAGGAACTCGAGGTCCGGGCCTTCCGACGCCAGCCACCGCGCCGCGACGTGCTCGGCCATCTGATCGGAAATCGGTTGCTGCGACACCGCGCTGCGGGTGACGGCCAGCCCTTCGGCCTCGGCCCACTCGGTGAGTTTTTCCGCGAGCTGACGGCTCATCGACTCGTCGCCGCAGAGCGCAAGTTGCGTGAGCTCGGCCCGCAAATCGACCGGCACCTGCTCGAACGTGATGCGGAGTTCGCGGGCGACCGCGTTACCGTTGACCACGTGCTCACCAACCTCGGACTCGACCGACGCTTCGCACGTGCGCAAGGCCGCGATCCCGCCGCCCGCAGAAATCAACAGTGCCGCGCCCTTGGGTTCGACGGCGACGGTGATGCGGCCTTGGCCAGCGGGAGCAATCACGTCGGGCAACGCGGCGAGACCGAGCGAGAAACTAACGACCTTCAGTCCGGCGGCTTTCAACGCGGCGGCCAACTGTTGGATCTGCTCTTTGCGCACCGCCAACTGCGTAACGTAAGCCGGGCCGGCGGAGCGGTGGAAAGACCGCGCAATCTGCAACTGCGCCGGATCGCACGGGAAGCCCTTCTCGGCCTCGATCTGGAGAAAACTGTGCGCATCCGCGGGCGAGAGCTCCGGCACCATCGTGTGCTGGCTCATGATCCAGCCGGCCGGGAGCGCGACCACACAATGGCGTTCGCGAATGCCGGCGGCATCGAGGTGATTCCTGATTTCGCGGCCCACGAGCTCCGACTCCGGATGCAAGAGATCCAAGGTGAGGGCGGCCGACGCGGCCTTGACGACCTCGTTGGCGCCCTTGGCGCGGGTGACATGGCACGCCCGCAGGTGGCCGTCGGTAAAGGCGAGTCCGACGACCGAGGTCAGCCGTTTTTTAGTTTTCCGTTTCGTGATCACGATGGGTTGTTCGTTCCTTTGAGGGTTTGTCGGACCTGCGAGCCAAGCGCCCAGCCATAAGCGCTGAGGTCTTGGTGGTAGATGATCCGAGGGGTGCCGGTGCGGGTGTCGAAAATAACTTTCTCGCGACAGTAGCCGCGACCGAAACGCCCCACGGCCGCAATGTCGGCGGTGAACTGGTAGGACTGATCGGTGATGTAGCGGCCGGCTTGGCGGATCGCAGCGGGCGGCAACACCTGCGTGAGCCACGCAAACGAAGTGAGCACGTCGGGATGGGTGACCCGGTAGGCGGCGAGCGTCGAGGCATTGGCGAGGCCGATGCCGGGGATGCAGGCGAGGACCGCCTCGCTCGCGGTGTTGACGTTGATCAGCCCCGGCTGCGTCGCGCCCGTGGCGGTCGTGATATCGGCATGGATCAAAACAAATTCTTCAGCGGTCATCTGGCTCGCGACCATAAACTCGGCGACACTCGTCAGATCCGGCCGCGGCGGCTGACCACCCGGGAAACCGCCGCCCGGACCACCCGGGGGAGTCGCTGCACCAAAGGCACTGTTCACGATCGTGGCCACGCGCTGCTGCTCGATGTTCTTCGCGAGCAAAAGCTGGATGAGTTGCTGGCGATTCTGGCCGTTGCCGTTGGTGACGTTGACCCGCCGCGTGCCGTCGGCGCGCGTGTTGGGCTGACGACTGTAAACGGTGACGTATTCAAAAATCCCCAGCAGCATCTGGCCATCCTGATTGTCGCGGGGGGCGGACAACTCGCCATCGTCCTCGTGAGCATCGAGGGCGCCATTGCGGTTCGTATCTTCGCCGAGGAGAAGATCCAGCGTGGCACCGTCCACGAGCCGGAGTTCGTCCACGGACTCGAACGCGCCACCTTTGTTCAAGCGAGGCGGATCGAGGCGGGCATAGACACTCTCGGAGCCGCCGCCGGTGTCACCGGTGTCGCTGCCCGCAGCTTGCGCGTTGGTCGCCCGGCGCCAACTGATAATGGCCTCGACGAGTTCCGGCGTCATGGTCGGCAGCTCGGTCAACATCGCGCGCGTCGCCGTGTTGAGATTGAGCTTCGACGCTTCATCGATGAGGCCGAAGACGGGCTCGGACGTGGGGGTCTGGCTGTTGTCACGACCGATCATCCAAAACTGCGCCTCACCCACGGGCAACGCCTCGGACTTGTAGTCGGCGACGTTGGGCACCGCGCCGTTAGTCGCGAAATTGGCGAGGATGTAGCCCGCGTAGCGAATGCCCCCCGCGACCGCTTGGCGGGCCTCGATCTCGGTGACGCGGTTGTCGGCCGCGCGCAGCTCCGAGCTCATCGAGTTGGCAAAATAGAGCGTGAGCGCCACGAGGCCGAGACACGTCCACATGACGATAATCAGCACCGAGCCGCGCCGGGAACGGAACGACGACGGGAATGAAGATGACGATGAGGCGCGTGCGGTCATTCGAACCCTCCCCCGCTGGCGGCCGCGGCGGCGTCGGTCTGAGATGTGGTGGTGGTCGCGAAGACAGGCACCACCAGCTCCACGGGACCGTCGGTTTCCACGTTGCTACCGGGGCGCGCCATCACGAGGCGGAACTTGATCGCGGTGGGCAGCGTAGACGTGACGGTGGAATCCCAATCGGGCACCCAATCGAAGCCGTCGTAGAATTCGATCTCGGCCGAGGCGACGCCGGACAGGATGACCTGCTGGTCGTCCGGGCCGACCTCCTGCACGGGCAGGAGATTGCGGGTGATCGCGCGCACGAGCGACTTGCCGTTGGAGCCGTCCGTCGCTGGAGCGAGAAAGTAAGCGATTTTCTGCACTTCAGAATAAGGATTCCAACCGTCGATCTTACCGGAGTTCGTATAGAAATCGGCACTCACGCGGTCGCCGGCCGGATCGTTCGGCGACGAGGAAAACTCGGTCGTCTGGAGTGGCCCGGCCAACACGGTGCCGTTACCGCCCGTCGGCAACATGAGCCCCGCGAGGTCGCGCCGCACGATGCTGAGGGCGCGTTGCTGCACGAGATCAAAGTCGATTTTCTCGTGCGTGGTATTGTGCAGTCGGAGCGCGCCAAAAAACGTCGTGTTGATCGCGAGCAACACAATCGCCGCCACCGCCGTCGCGATGAGTAACTCCAGCAGCGTGAAGCCGCGGAGCGAGCGAAAGGGTGGGCGACGGCGGGTCTTCACAGCGCGAGGGGACTGGCGGCCGCAGCGGTGCCGGCGGTCGCGTCAAACAGCGTGCTCGCGCTGATATCGTAGCTGTTACCTTGGATCGAAAAGGTCACCCTGACGGTCACCTGCGTCATCGAATCTTCGCTCCACGGCTCGGACTGCATGGTCCACGGATAACTCGTGTCGCCGTCAACCACGCTGCCGCTGGAGGACGTTTGGTTCATCTCACCGGTGACGATCAGCTCATTGAGCATGCGCTCGGCGACGCGCATGGCGGCGGCTTTGCGTTGGCCGAGGAGCCCCGCGCGGCTCGCGATGCTCATGCCCTGCATCGCGACAGGGATCACAATCGCCATCAGCAAAAGCGCCGCCAACACCTCGATGAGGGTGAAGGCACGACGGCTCCGGCGTGGGGGGTTAGTTCGCGGTGGCGGGGCGAATTTCATAACCGAGCCGGTTGGCGGTCTGGACGACTTCGAGCGCGTTTTCATTCCCGTCGCCCTGGCGTAAGGTAATTTTCCGCACGCTCGACTCATCGTAGAAACCGTCGGGCGTGAACCGGATCACGGGCAGTCCGTCGGTGAGGCCGAGTTTTTCTTCGTCCTGTTCCGAGACGGCCGTCGTGTCGGTCGCGGGCGTGTCGAGTTTGATCGTGGAATCAGCGGTGAAGCGGGTCGCTGGTCCGTCGCCCCCGGTTTCAGTCGAAGGCAAGCGCAGGCCGTAGCTCGAATCTTTCGAATTGATCCAGAGCAGCACCGGCACGCCGTCGGCGATCGCGCGGCTTTGTCCGTAGTGCACGAGCGCGAGCACGCGTCTGGCTTCCGAGCCGAGCAATCGACCGCGGTAGAACGCGGCCATGCTCGGCGCGACCATGGCCGCACCGATGGCCAGGAGCACCATCACAAAGATCAGTTCGATCAACGTGAAGGCGCCTGCGCCGAGGCGACGGCGGGCGGCGCCGCGCGGAGAGTTACTTTGCCGAGATGGACGCATTCACCACATCGTCTTGAGTGTTGGCCTGACCGTCGGGGCCCATGGAGCGGATGTCGTAGCCGCTCGCGTTTACTTTGCCGGGGAATTCGTAGACGTAGACGTGACCCCACGGATCGAGCGGGATGTCGCTCTTGAGATACGGCCCGCGCCAACCCGTGACATCGGCCGGCTGCGCGATGAGTTGGTTCAAGCCGTCCTGGCCGCGCGGGTAGCTGCCGGTGTCGACTTCATAGGCGTCGAGCGCGGTGCCAAACGTCGCAATTTGCGTCTGTGCCGCAGTGATGCGCGCCTGCTCCGTGCGGCCCGTAAACTTGGGTAACACCAGTGCGGCGAGGATGCCGAGGATGACGAGCACGAGGAGGAGTTCGACGAGCGTGAAGCCGCCGCGAGCGGAGAGACGGGCGCGTTGTTTCGAATGGGTGAGTTTCATGGAGAAAATTATTTGATGTGATCTTGGAGCGAAAAAATGGGGTAAACCATGCCGATGAAGATCGTGCCGATGAGTGCCGCGATGAGAAACAGCATGAGCGGCTCGGCCAGCGCGACGGCGCTCTTCAACTGGCGGTCCAGGTCGCCTTCGGTAACATTCGCGATGCGCAACAGCTCGGCGTCGAGCTTGCCGCTCTCTTCCGCGACCGAGATCATTTCCACGATCGCGCCGGGGAAGAGCGTGCGGTTTTTGGCGAGACTCTTGCCGAGGGGTTTGCCCTCTTTCACGCGGTCGATTGACTCCGACACGGCATCGACGAGCACTTGATTGCCGATGGAGCGGCGGGCGACGTTCAGCGAGCTGATCAGGGGCACGCCCGCGCTGAGGAGCGTGCCCAGCATGCGGGTGAAACGCGCCATCGCGAACTGCGCGAGCAGCGGGCCCACGATCCACGCCTTCAGCACGAAGCCTTCCCACGCGCGCCGACCCACGGGGGAGTTGAACCAGCTCTTCAGCGAAATACCGGCGACGACCAAGCCCACTAAGACGAACAAGCCGTAGCTCCGAATGATGTAACTGGTGTTGATGATCAGCTGCGTCAGGAGCGGGAGTTCGGCGTTGAAGCCGGCGAACACCAACTGAAAGCGCGGGATGAAAAAAACCATGAGGAACACCAGCACGCCGGTCGCGAGAAACAGCAAAATCGCGGGATACATCAGCGCCGCACTGACCTTCGACTGGATGTCTTTTTCGCGCGCCTGGAAGTCGGCGATCTGCGCGAGCACCACATCGAGGAAGCCCCCCGCTTCGCCGGCCTCGACCATCGCCACGTAAACGCGCGGGAAGGTCTCCGGCGAACGCTCCATCGCCTTTGACAGCGACATGCCGTCGATCACGAGGTCGTGGATTTCCTTCCATTTTTGCTTCGCGACGGGCTCGGCGGATTCGCGGTGGAGAATCACCAGCGCGCGGCTGAAGGGCACGCCCGCCGCCAGTAAGCTGGAGAGCAAACGCGTGAAGTTCTCGAGCATCCGCGGCGTGATCTTTGGTTTGCCGCCGAACGAGAAATTGAAACCCGCCGCGGGCGCGCTGCCAGCGGCGGCCGCCTTGTCCGCGGGATGTGCCGCGGCGGAATTTTTCGGGGCCGCAGTAGCCGACTCCGCGAGCTTGATCGGCTTCAACCCACGGCCTTCCACTTGGCGCATCGCCTCGTGGCGGTTGCTCGCATCGAGAAAACCTTCCGTCAGCACGCCGTCGCGCTGCAGCGCCTTGTAAACAAATTGAGGCATCGCGGCGGAGGGCTCAGATCAGTGAGCGGGGCAAGGCCGGCTGTTCACCCGTGGCCGCAGTTGCCCGGGATTCCGCGACCACTTTGTCCGATTCCATTTCGTGGACCGTCGTGACGCTCAAGACTTCTTCGATCGTGGTGATCCCCTCCTCCACCAGCCGTCGGCCATCTTCGGAGAGGGTCTTCATCCCGGCGCGGCGCGCGGACTCACGAATCGCATCGGTCGAACTGTTTTTAAGAATGAGCGAACGAATTTCGCTGCTCGAATCCATCCATTCGAAAATCGCACGGCGACCATGGTAGCCCGTATTGCGGCACTCGCGGCAACCGACGGCGCGGTAAACTTCCGCCTTGGGCGAGATCCCCAATTTGGTCCGATAAACGTGCGACTCCGGCGTCGTATCCACTTTCCGACAATGCGGACACAGCAAGCGCACGAGCCGTTGGGCGAGCACCGCTTCGAGCGAGGAGGCGACGAGATACGGCTCGACGCCCATGTCGACGAGACGCGTGAGCGCGCCCGCGGCGTCATTGGTATGCAGCGTCGAGAAAACCAAATGCCCCGTCAGCGAAGCCTGCACGGCGATCTGCGCCGTCTCCTGATCGCGGATTTCACCGATGAGCACGACGTCGGGGTCGTGGCGGAGGATCGAACGCAGGCCGCGGGCAAACGTGAGGCCGGATTTCTCCGAAACCTGGATTTGGTTCACGCCTTTCAGCTGATACTCGACCGGGTCTTCAATCGTGATGATCTTGCGCTCGGAGTCGTTGATTTCGTTGAGCGCCGTATAAAGCGTCGAGGTCTTGCCGGAGCCAGTCGGACCGGTCACGAGCACGATGCCGTGCGGGAGCTGAAGCACGCGCTCCAAACACGTGAGCTCGCGCTCGCCCATGCCGAGATCACGGGCGCCGCGGAGCTTGGAATTCTGCCGCAACAAACGCATGACGACGGCTTCGCCGTGGAGCATCGGGATGATCGATACGCGGATATCCACCTCGGCGTCTTCGATGCGAACTTTAATACGTCCATCCTGCGGGAGGCGTTTCTCCGCGATGTTGAGATGGCTGAGGATTTTTACGCGCGCCACGATCGCGGGCTGGAAACGTTTGATCTGCGCCGGCACCGGCACCTCCTGCAAAATACCGTCGATGCGGTAGCGGATGCGTAACTCGTCCTCGAAAGGCTCGAGGTGAACGTCCGACGCGCGGAGCTCGATCGCGTCCTTGAGGACTTGGTTAACGAACCGGATGATCGACGCATCCTCGGCAGCTTCGTCGAGATTGTTGTCGGTGCCCCCATCTTCATCGACCACTTGCAAACCCGCCTCGTCGTCGAGCGTATCAATCGTGTCCGCCCCGACGCCGAGCCGCTTTTTCATTTCCCGCTGGATCACCTCGGTCGGGGCCAGCACGGGACGGAGACGGAGCCCCGTGAGCGCCTTCAATCCATCGAGACCCTGCGTGGCGAAGAGCCGGCTCGTCGCGATCTCAATGTGATTGTCGACGCGCCGCAGCGGGAGCAATTCATCGCGCAGCAGCAGGCGCGCCGGAAACAACGAGAGCACCTGTTTGTCGGGCTCGAGTTCGTCGAGCGCGGCGTAGCCGACGCCGTATTCCTGCGCGAGCCAGCGCAAGACGCGCTCTTCGGTGAGCGCGTCGGCCGGAGGATGCTGCGCGAGAAATGCGCGCGCATCCGTGGTCGTGAGCTGTCTGGCCGCGATCATGCGGCCGAGCAGTTCGGGCACAGCGTTATGGGCGCTGCCTACGGGGGAAGATTCGGTCAGCACAGCGGGAGTTTCCGACTCAGGGTAATAGGCCGAACATGACCGCGATGGCCTCTTGGCGAACGGAGAGCACGGCCCGCAGCTCTTCCTGCGCTTTCGTGAGCTTCGCTTCGTGCTGCTTGCGCACGTCGCGCAGCCGATCGAGGCGGGACTTGATTTCAGCATCCGGCAACTTGTCAGTGATCGCCGCGCGCAACGCATCTTGCTCAGGATTGCCCGAGGGTCCGCGAGTCGGGCGAGTTCCGCCGCCGCCGCCGGGAGGACCGCCACCACCGCCGGGAGGACCGCCGCGCCCAATACCGCCGCCCGCGCTGCGGCGAATCTCGCTCACTTTGGTGAGGCGTTCGGAAATCAACGCCCACTCGGCGTCGTCGGTCACGCCGAACTGTTCGCGCAGGCGCTCCTGCATCGCCGCAGGATCGAAACTGCCGCGGCCACCTTTACCGCCGTTGTCGCCGCCATTCGCATCGCCACCTGGGCGTCGACGGCGATCGCCGTTGGGATCGGCAGGCGCGGTGTTTTGCGCGAAGACACCTACCGAGAAAGCACTGACCGCAGCCAAGAGGGCCACCGCGCGAAACAGGCGGTGGCGGGAACAGCACACAGCCGGAGCAAACGAAACGGAGGGTGAGATCGATTTCATGGGGATTCCTCACGTTGCAGCACGCGCGGCACCCCTGTAAACACTTATCCTCTAAGGATTTCTCACAGATTGTGTGCGCAGAGTTTGCGCAGACGCCACCCCCTATGCGCAGAAATTGCGCATCGCCGGACCGGCGCAAAAAAGAGCGGGCGGCGCGCCACAACACGCACCGCCCGCCAGTTCTCGTCTTAACACCCCTGACAATTCGTTGGACGCTCAGCCGACCCCCGCGAGTTGCGGAGTCGCGGATGCGCCCCGGCTGACACCGGCCTTGGCCTCGTCGAGCGAGTCGTAGAAAGTCCAGCCGCGCGTATCTTCGAAGCCTTTGCACTCGGAGATGATTTGCGCGTTGCCGACCAACGTAAACTGCATGCCGAGGTCGCGGCAGATCTGCATGGCCTGAAAGAGCAGTTTGATCACGCCCATGTGGAGCGTGCGGAGTTGATGAATATCGATGACCACTTTGTTGAGTCCCGCCTCGACCGCATCGGAAAACTTGGGCTTCAAGTAATTCGCGGCCTCCGCGATCACGACCGGCGAGCAATTTTCGGGCAGGCGCATCACGAGGCACCCCTGCTCCGTCGCGTAGTAACGCTGCGAGGTATCGAGATTCATCGCCTTGGCGATCTTCGTTTCCAAGTCGGCCGTATCGATGGGCTTGGTGATGATCGCGCTGAAGCCGAGCGTCTGGGCCTGCTGCTGCTGGACGGTTTCCGTTTTCACCACGAGCGCGAACACCGGCGTGTATTTGGTCTTCACGTTGGTGCGAATAAGGCGGAAGAGAGTGAAGGCCGATTCTTCCGGCAACGAGAGACTGACAATCACCACATCAGGGGCCGTCTTGGCACACTGATCGATCGCTTCACCCTGCGTGCTGACGCCACGGATTTTCCACGGGGTGTGCTTCAAGCCTTCCTGAATCTGCTGCACGATGGCCGGCTTGTCCTCGACCACAAGAATGTCGGCAGGGTCAAAAATAGACTTAGCCTTCGAGGCCGCATCGTTCAACGGCTTGAGATCAATGACGCGACCGCATTTTTCGAGCAGCGTTTCCTCCTTGAAGGGCTTCACGAGATAGTCCCGCACGCCAATTTTGGCGATCTTGAGCACGTTATCGCGACCACCCTCGGCGGTGAGCATCATCACGGGTATGGCCTTGAGCGCGGGGTCCGACTTCAGTTTTGTGAGCATCTCGACGCCGTCCATGACTGGCATCGTGACGTCGAGGAGAATCAGGTCAGGCATTTCCTTCGCGGCGATGGCGAGGCCTTCGACGCCGTTACCCGCCTCGAGAATTTCGCAGTCATAGGCCTTGAAGGCCTTCTTCACAATAATGCGGACGGTCTTGGAATCGTCTACGGTGAGAACTTTGTAGCGCATGGTAGTAGAAAATAATGGGATTCAATCTTCCGACTTGATGAGAATGTCGGCGACCACGCGGTGTTCAGCGCAGTCAAAATAGTAAATGTGACGAACCGCTTGACCGATCGATTCGATGGAGAAATTACTGCCGCGCAGGATCGAAGGGATCGTCAGTTTGCAGGGGTAACCGGCGTCGCAGAGCGCGTTCTTAAAGCTTCCAACGGTCATATTGGTCAACTCCCCGATCGCGTCGTTGATCACCTCGTCACCCGCTTCGTCCAACTCAACTTCGGTCATGCCGAGCAGGTGGCACGTGCCCAAACGAGCGAAAGCCAAGTCAAAGTGCAGGTAGATGAGACCGTTGATGTCACCCACAAAACCGACGGTGCCGACCACCTGGGGGCGATGGCCTTCGAGGCCGCTGCGGGCCTCAGCGTCGCTCCGAGGGATCTGGGCGCTAGACGTCGCCTCACGGCCCAGCATGGTCTTGAAGACATCGGCGACCGCGCGGTTAATATGATCGCGGATCAAAGTTTCGGTAATTTCAGCGGTAGCGGGCATAGGGAGGAACGGGGTTTTCCGAGATGCCTGTTCTATCGGCCCGTTCTTCCAGGGGTTTAACGCGGAACTCGCTCAAACTGAAAAAAAATCCGCCTGCGGCGCATCGGCCCGCCAGCGCCCCCGACACGGCCCTACCGCCGCCTGCGCCAGTAGCGTCGGGGCACCCGCGGAACGCGGGGGACCGACCGCGCCGTTACGCCTCGGCCGGATCGATCCCCGCGTCCACCGGAGCACCCGCCTCGCGGTATTCTTGCAGCTTGTTTCTCAACGTCCGAATGCTGATACCGAGCGCTATCGCGGCCTGCGTGCGGTTGCCGCCCGTCTGTTTTAATGCCGCCCGGATCGCATGTTTTTCCAGCTCATCGAGCCGGAAAACCTGTCCCGCCGCATCCGTGAGTCCAGAGCCGGAGCCCGCACTCGCGCTCGCCGTCTCAGATTCATCCGCCGCCAGCGGCTCGTCGCTCACGCCCGCATGCGCCCACGGAAGCGTCGAGCTGGCCTCAGTGGGCGCAAGATCCCCGGGCAGTCCGAGCCCCGCCGCCGTGACGGGACGCCCCGGCTCCGAGAGAATCACGGCCCGCTCAATCGTGTTTTGCAATTCACGCACATTGCCCGGCCAGCGATAAGCCAGCATGGCCGCACACGCTGAATCGGAAAACCCGGTGACTTTGACGCCGTGCTTGCGGGTGAAGCGCCGGAGAAAGTGATCGGCCAACAATGGAATATCCTCCACGCGCTCGCGCAGCGCCGGCACATGCACCGGAAAAACATTCAACCGGTAATACAGATCTTGGCGGAATTCACCTTTGCCGACGTGCGCCAACAGATCGCGATTCGACGTGGCAATAATGCGAACGTTGACCTTGATCGTGCGGCTGCCTCCGACCCGCTCAAATTCACGCTCCTGCAATACGCGCAGCAGTTTCGCCTGTAGGGCCGACGGGATTTCACTCACCTCATCGAGCAGTAACGTGCCGTTGTGGGCCAGCTCGAAGCGCCCTTCCCGTCGCTCCGTCGCGCCGGTGAACGCCCCGCGCTCGTGGCCGAAAAATTCGCTCTCGATCAGATGTTCCGAGATCGCCGCACAGTTCATCTTGATGAACGGCTGCCCGCGCCGGGGACTGCGGCGGTAGAATTCGCGCGAAACCATCTCCTTGCCGGTGCCGCTTTCGCCGGTGACAAGCACCGTCGCATCCGTCGGTGCCACGCGTTCGACGAGCTGCCGCAACCGCGTCATCGCCGGACTGCGACCGACGAGCAGCGCATCGTCGTCCTCCGGATCGTCGCTGAGGAGGCGGCTGACGCGCACGAGTTGCCGGTAGGTCTGCGCCTTGCGCAAAATGACATCAATCTGGCTCGGCGAAAAGGGCTTCATCACGTAGTCGAAGGCGCCCGCGCGCATGCACGCCACGGCCGACTCGATCGAACCAAAACCGGTGACCATGACCACCAGCGGGCGCTCGGGCAGCGCCGCGACGTGCTCAAGGAACTTCAGGCCGTCGCCGTCCGGCAGCCGCAGATCGAGCATCATCAAGTCATACGGCTCCCGCGCGAGATGGGCCGACGCCTCCGCGAGATTCGCGGCACAACTCACCGGCAATTTGTGCCGCGAAAAAATGGCCGTGAACAGATTGCGGATCACCAAGTCGTCTTCGACGATCAGGATTTTCTCAAATGACATGGCGCAAGTTGGTGATGTAGGCGACGGAACAGATCGGGCGATACCACGTAACATCTGATGCGCGTGCAAACAAATGTTCCGGGCGCGCGACCCAGCGTGAGCCGAGCGGGTCTTCGCCGCGGCCTGTCGCCCGCCCCGCGAATTACACCGGTGGGAACTTCGCCCGTTGGGGTTGCCGCGGTGCTCCGCCCATGAGGATCCGCGCCCGAGTGCCCGGACCTCGCGCGTTTCCTCTCTTCGTGATCAGCACGGCGTGATTACTTCACCCGGCGAGCGCCCATCCGGCCACCCCGCGCGCTCTCGTCCCTGCCACCACGTAGTCTGGCAGCGGGCGATTGACGAAGCCGGCGGGCGGGGCTTGGGCGCGCTGGGCGGCGCTCCAGTCGTGCGCGAGTTGCCGACGAGGGAGCATCACGGCGTTGGGCGGCAGCAACGCGCCGAGTATCTGGCGCGCAAACGTGTCGTCG
>CAMBVX010000010.1 GCA_945871085.1 Opitutus sp. GAS368
CCGACACCAAGGCCACCTACGACAACGTCACGCCGAGCGTCCATGTGAACTACCGACACTCCGATCGTCTCGTGTTTCGCAGCGCCGTGTGGACCTCCATCGCGCGGCCAGAGTATCGCTACATCGAGGCGGGCGAGTCCTACACCTACAACACGAACGGCGAAATCACCGCGATCTCCCGCGGCAATCCCGGCCTGAAGCCCGCGTTCTCCACCAACTTCGACCTCGGTTTCGAATTCTACACGAAGAACGCCGGCATGTTTTCCGCGAACGTGTTTCACAAGCGCATCGAGAAATTCATCCTCTTCAACAACGGCCAAAACGAAACCGTCCCCGGCACCGCCAACGGCCTCCCGGTCAACGTCACGCAGCCCAGCAATGGCTCCGATGCGAAGATCAGCGGTATCGAACTCAGTTTCCAGCACCAGCTCCGCTCGTTACCTTCGCCGTTCGACGGCCTCGGCTTCGTCACCAACGTCACCTTCCAGACCTCCGAAGCCGAGACCGGCATTCCCTACCGCATCGGCAAGAAGGTGGACTTCATCAACGCCCCCGAGCGCCTCTGGAACGTCGCCCTTTACTACGAGAAATACGGCTACGAGGCCCGCCTCGCTGCCACCTACAACGGCAAGTTCATCGAGGACTTTCGCACCTACGCCGTCGACAAATGGGTGCAGCCCCGCACTCAGGTCGACCTCAAGTTCAGCCGCAAGATCGGCGCCCACTGGCGCGTCTACGCCGAAGGTCAGAACCTCACCAACGAGCACATCTATTGGACCACCAACGGTCCGAAGATCAGCTTCCAGAAGGACTACACCGAAGTCGGCACCAGCTACATTGCCGGTCTGAGCTGGAGTCATTAAGCCGCTTCCGATGAGCGACCCATCGCCCGATCTGGCCTCCGAGGGGGATATCAACTTCACCCCTCGGCGCGCGGCGTGGCAGCGCACCGAGTTGGACGAGCGCACCCGCAGTTGGCTCGCCGAAGACGCGGAGCACTTCCTCCACCAGTCGCTCTCCACGCCTTGCCTCAATGCGATCGTGGCAGCGCGCGGCGTCTACCTGGAGGATGCGCAGGGCCGGCAGATTCTGGATTTTCACGGCAACAACGTGCACCAGGTCGGCCACGGTCATCCGCGGGTGATCGCCGCGATCAAGGCTCAGCTCGACACCCTCCCGTTCTGTCCCCGCCGCTACACCAATCGCGCCGCCATCGACCTCGCCGAGCGCCTCGGGGCCCTCGCGCCGGGCGATCTGAAAAAAGTCCTCTTTTGCCCGGGCGGCACCTCCGCGATTGGCATCGCCCTGAAACTCGCCCGCGTCGTCACCGGCCGTCACAAAACGCTCTCGATGCACGACGCGTTTCACGGCGCGTCGCTCGACGCGATCTCCGTTGGAGGTGAAGCGATGTTTCGCGACGGCCTCGGCCCGCTGCTGCCCGGCGCGCTCCACACCCCGCCCTGCGACCCGCACCACTGCGCATTTCACTGCGCCGGCCAGTGCAACCTGCGCTGCGTCGAAGCCATCGAGCTAAAACTCGCCGCCGAGGGCGACATCGGTGCCGTGCTCGTCGAGACGGTGCGCTGCACCGATGTGCAGGTGCCGCCGCCCGACTACTACCGTCGCATCCGGGCCGCCTGCGATCGCCACGGCGCGCTGCTGATCCTCGACGAGATTCCCATCGCGCTCGGCCGCACCGGAAAATTCTTCGCCTTCGAGCACTACAACGTCGTCCCGGATATCGTCGTCCTCGGCAAAGGTCTCGGCGGCGGCGTCATGCCGCTGGCGGCGGTGATCGCGCGCACCAGGCTCGATGTCGCGCCACACACCTCGCTCGGCCACTACACCCACGAGAAGAGTTCCGTCGGCTGCGCCGCCGCGCTCGCCACGCTCGACGTGATTCGCGACGAAGCGCTCCTCGCGCGCTCCGCCGACCTCGGTGCGCGTGCCTTGGTGCAAATGCGTGAACTCGCCGCCCGCCACCCGCTCATCGGCGATGCCCGCGGCCTCGGCCTGCTCCTCGGTCTCGAACTCGTCACCGACCGCGCGACGATGACCCCTGCGCGCGCCGCCGCCGAGGCTGTGCTGTATCACGCGCTGTCCCGCGGACTCAGTTTCAAGATCGGGCAGGGCAACGTCCTCACGCTCACACCGCCGCTCACGATCACCGAAACCGAACTCGACCGTGCTTTCTCCATCCTCGACGAATCCCTCGCCCTCGCTGCGACTCAACCCTCCGCACCATGAAACTCCGCCCCCTCCTCGGTTCGCTCGCCGTCGCGGCCCTAGCCGCGTTCACGTCCGTGTCGGCCGCGCCGCTCGCCCGCCACGTTGTCCTCATCGGTGTCGATGGCCTCAGCCCGCGCGGCATCCTCGAAACGGAAACGCCTCACCTCCGCGCGCTCGCGCAGCGCGGTGCCCACACGTGGCACGCCCGCGCCGTCATGCCCACCAGCAGCAGTCCCAATTGGGCCTCGATGATCATGGGCGCCGGCCCCGAGCAGCACGGCGTCACGTCCAACGACTGGCAGCCCGACAAGTTTGACATCGCCCCCGTGGTGAAAGGCCCGCGCGCCATTTTCCCGACAATCTACGGCGCGCTGCGCGAGCAACGCCCGGATGCAATGATCGGCATTTTCCACGATTGGAAAGACTACGCGCGCCTCGTCGAACGCGACATGGTCGACGTGATCGAGCACCCGATCAACGACGGGAAGACCGACATGGGCGCGCGTCAGACCATGGCCGCCGCCATCAAATTTCTCGGCGCGAAGAAGCCCACCTTCCTCTTTGTCCACCTCGACCATGTAGATCACGCCGGGCACCAGATCGGTTGGTTCACCGAGGAGTATTTCGCCGCCGTTCGCGTGGCCGACAAACTGATCGGCGACATGGTCGCCGCGATCAAGCAAGCCGGCCTCGAAAACAACACGATCATTTTGATCACGTCCGATCACGGTGGTGCGGGGAAAAAACACGGCGGGGCCACGATGGGCGAGATCGAGATTCCGTGGATCATCGCCGGCCCCGCGATCAAGCCCGGTCACGTGATCACCGCTCCGGTCAACACCTACGACACCGCACCCACGCTCGCCAAGATCTTCGGCATCACGCCGCCCACGTGCTGGATCGCGCGGCCCGTCACCAGCGCCTTTGTTCAGCCGGTGGAATAGTCGAACCGAAATTCATCCTGCCTGCATATTTTAGACGTTTGTTTGTCATCGCGAGCCCGAGGAACGAGGGCGTGGCGATCCAGCTCGGTGGATTGCTTCGTCGCTGCGCTTCTCGCAATCACAAGCACGGCTCGTGCGATCCGCAGCGTTTTTCCAGATCTGCTCTGAGTGTGAAATATACCGGCTAGGAACTGAACACCGGGGATCCCCCCCCCCGCGAAGGCCGGTGCTCACTCAGCACACAGCTGGCGTCTCCGAATGTTACGATTCGGTGAACTACCGGGTAGGGGTATGCCGACAGCTTGACCCCCCGGGCTGTCACTCCAAACGAAGCGCATGAGATTCGTCCGTCCGCTTTCGTCGCACTTCGCAGCCCTCCTTTTGATCGCTGTGCCTCCAGTCGCCGGTGCCAGTGCCGGTGCCGGCATCGACACCGCCCGTGCGCTCGCCCACGCCGCGCCCGACGCAACGCTGCGGGAAGAATTGCTCCACGACGTGGCGGCCTTTCTCGCCCGACGCGGGGACAGCGCCGGAGCGCGATCCGCTGCGGCCCAACTGCCTCCGGGCCGCCAAGCCATGGTGCTGCTTGAACTCGCCGCCCACCTGCCCGACCTGCGCAGCAACGAAGCGGAGCAACTCGCCCTCGATGCCCAAACCGCCAAGGCCCTCACCACCGACTGGCGCAAAGCGCGCGTCGCCCACCTCCTTGCCGTCGCCTACGCGCGGAGGGGCAAGTTCGATGCGGCGATTGCCCTCGCCCACACTGTGCCCGACCCCGAGGAAAAAGCCTCGGCCTTGCAGGCGGTGGTCGCCCACCTGAACCGTGCCGGCGAAGTCGCCAAAGCGCGGGAGCTCGCCGCCACGATTGAGGAAAATCGCCGCTACGGCACTTATCGCCAGAAAGCCGCCGCTCTCGCGGACACCGCGCAAACTGTCCACGCGCGCGGCAATCCCGATGACGCGGCGACGCTGCTCGCCCAAGCCGAACTGCTCTTGCCCAAGAAGCCCGGCTGGAGTGACGGCGGTGCCTACCGCGACGTCGCCGTGGCCGCCTACCGTTGCGGACAAAAAGAGAAGGCCTTCGAGCTTCTCACCCGTGCGGAAGCGCTGGCCCAGCAGATCGCCGGACCGTGGAAAGTCACTGAACTGACCCGCATCGCGGCCGCTTGGCGCGACTGTGCCGACGTCGCGCGCGCCGCCGCACGCCTCACAGAGGCGGCCGTCTTCCTGAAAACACTGCAGCCGCTGGAACGTGCGGAGGAAGCCCTCGCGCTTGCTCAAGGCTGGGCGCTCGCCGGTGAATCCCTCGATGGGAAGGCCCAAGCCCGCGCGCTCGTGACGGCCGTGCTCGCCGCAGCGGACCGTGAGGGAAATCCGGAGACGTGGCGCAAACCGCGCGTGCGCGCGCTGCTGGCGTTGGCGGAGTTGAGTGGAAAATAGAGCCGGCCGAACCGGCTGGCCAACCCCGCGCGGCCTACGAAAGTGCGTTCAGCTGGGCATTGGCCCCGGCCAAGCGTTGCGCGAGGCTGCGCACCACAAACCGGTGCAGCTTGTTCGCCAGGTCCGGCATCCGCTTCTCCAACGCCGCCACTTGGGCACCACCCAATTTGATCGCGCGGGTCGGCTCGTCGGCCACGACATCCGCGGCGCGCGGCGCGCCCGTATACAGACCCATTTCCCCGACCACGGTGCCGAGCGTAAAGGTGCGCAACCGCAGCCGCCGCCCTCCGCTATTCACGCCATCGCCGAGCCGCAGGTAGACGCTCACGCGACCCTGTTCAATAATGAACATCGAGTCGCTGGACTCGCCCTGCTTGATCAATGGCGCATCCTGGGCCACATCGATCCGCTCAAAATGCGCCACGAGATAAGCGACTTCTTCGGCGGTGAGAATGCCAGCGAGGGCGGCCACCAATTCGGCATGCGGGAGCGCTGCGGCAATCATCTGATCCTCACACCATTCAAGGGCGTGATCAATATCGGGAAACATCCGTAGTTTGGCGCCATCGGCTTCGACTCCGCCAAGCCGCAGGACCGATTCAACTGACGTCGACATGCCTGATAAGATGAGCGTGATTCCCGCCTCGGCGCAAAGCATCCGCAACTTCTTGAGCGCCACCGTCGAGGATCCATCGACCCCGTGCACGAGGCGGAAATCCAACAGGACGAAGCGGGTTTCGCTCAGGACGGCGCGCACTTCGTCCAACAACCGGCTCGTGGTGCCGAAAAATAAGAAACCTTGCAGCGCGAAGCCCCGCATCGCGCTGCCCTGAGCCCGCAGGATTTCGCCCTGCTGCGCCGGCCGCTCCACGTTGGAACGACGATCGAGCAGGGAGAAACTATGGCGGATCGTCGGGCTCTTGCTGAGCGTAAAAACAAAGCTGACGCAGGCGGTCACCAGGCCAAGCACCACGCCGGGCCCCATACCGAGGGCAGCCACAATTCCGAGAATCGCCAGCACGATCAGGTAGTCGCTCAACGGCATTTTCAGACGGGATTCGAGGACCCACGTCATGAGCAGGCCAAGACCGAGAAAGAGGATCAGCCCGGTCAGAACCGGCTTGGGCATCAAACCGATCAGGCCCGGCGCGAGGAGCACCACCCCTAGAACAACCAGTGCACAAAACCGTGCGGACCAGCGTGAGTTGGCCCCCGCCTTCAGATTCAGCATGCTCCGGTTAAATGAATTCACCGCCACCATTCCCCCACTCAGTCCGACCAGAATGTTGGCCAAACCAATCGCCTTGAGTTCCTGGTCGGCGTTGCCGTCGACGTTGGTGGCCAATTCAAGACTCGTCGTATTCAACAGAATCGTGATGACCGCGACCATCGTCATGGCCCCAAAATCCTTGGCGTGCAGCATCAGCAAATCCCACCTGACATCGCCGTAGGGAAAATTGCCGACATGGGTCCAATCGCCCACCTGTAGCGGAGCCAGCAGCAGACCCGCCTGCCGGGCCGTCGCGAGATCAATGCCCCACGCCAATCGCGCGCCGTGAAAAAGCACCATCGCACCCACGAGAATGAGCGGTATCGTCAGGAAATGTCGGACCATGCGGGTCAAGACCAGCAACGCCGCCGCCACGATCACCACGGTGCTCCACGCCAAGGGATGCACGTCGGCGAGGAGCCCGAGATTCCCCGGACTCAACGCTTGCCCACTTAACATTTTCCACGAACCGGCCACGAGCAGGTAACCGCTGCCAGCCAGAAAGCCACCGACCACAGGGTGTGGGATGTAACGAACGTAGCGCCCCCAACCGAGTCGACCCAGCGCAAACAAGATTAGACCACAGGCCGTCGCCGAGAAAAAGAGCGACATCAACGCGGTCGGCACCAATTGGCTCGGCGCCGCCTTGGCCCCTTGCAGAATCTCACTCGACACCGCGGCGAGGGTGAACGCCAAAATGGCGGCTGGATTCGAGTCGGGCCCTCCCAAGCTGAAGAAAAAGGAACTCCGCCAGGCAAGAATCGGCAGAACGATGACGCTGCTCACGAGGGCGGCGATCACTGCCCGGCCGACGAAAGGTTCCAAAGGTCCGCCGAAAACGAGGCCACCAAAACTACCGGCATAGGCAATCGTCACCACCCCGCAAAGCGCCGCTGCGACGAGATTGGGAGCAAGCGGTTGGGGAGCGGACGCGGGCTGGGACATCACGCCGAACGTGAGCCCCGTGTGTGCCAAGCCAATACCGACCATGTTACATTTTCGTGACGCACCCACCGTTGACCCCAAACCCATCGACCATGATCTCGCCGAAAACTCTGCGCAAAGCAGCGCTGATATCAATCGCCCAAAAGTTTCAGACTTTGATTTGCCAGATAGCCGCGAGCGCCGGCCGGTGGTGATTCGTCCACTCGCTGGCGCTCGCGGCTACCGAAACGTCCAGAGGTCAAAGGACGTGGGTATGACTTCAGTCCGCTCCAGCGCGAACCCACCCAACTACATCGCTCCATCCGGGCACAAAAAGGGCGGGTCAAAAACCCGCCCTCCTCTAATCCTCTCGAAAACGACTTCGTCGACTAACGCCCGTGCGTCGTAATCAAACTCAGTCGACCTCGTAGACTTCGACGATCACGGCACCGGCCGCGCCCTTGCCTTTGATCTGCACGGTGTAGTTACCGGGCTGCAGGGTCTTCACGATCACGGAATCCTTGCTCGCCGGCGGCAGCGCAAACGCGCCGACCTTGGCGCCCAGGTTCGTGACTTGGTCGCCCGCCCAGTCGTCATTGCTGCCGATCACGGTCTGACCCGAGAAGAGTTCCATCGTCGGATCGGCCAATACGCCGGTCACGCCAAGCTGCGTCAGACCGGGCCCGATGGCGCGGATCAACACCGTTTGCGCCTGCGTGCCGCCGATGACAAAACCCGCCGAGACCAAGCCATTCGCGTTGAGCGTGGTCAGTGTCGAGATATTCAGCAGCTTGCTCGGGGAGCCGAGCACCACGGGTTCGTCGACGACCGTCGCGTCGGCATCAGTCAAATAGCCGAGCTGGGAAATCGCGCTCCAACCCTTGGCCCAGTTGGCCGTCTTGAAGGCACCGAGGTAATCCGTCTGCGAGAAGAAGCCGTCGGACGGAGCCGTCTTGGCGCCGGTGAACGCTGGGCTGCCGGTCGCGGGCCGGGGATCGAGCCCCTTGTTCCGCGTGCGGCTGATGCCGGTGAGACGGGGATCGGTGTTGACCCGATTGCCGGCCTTGATGTGGTCCGCCGTATAATTGGAAGCGGGGGCCGCGCCACCGGTCGTGGCGTTCGGGCTGATAAAGAGCTGGGCATCACCGGTGCCCACGCCGAACGTGCCGAAAATATTGTTCGTGATGGAGAGGTCGCCGGCCGCGAGGCGCTTGGCGCTGTCTTGCGACTGCGCGCTCTCCGTTTCAATGCGAACCGCGTAAGTGCGGTAGTCGTGGATGATCGAATTGTAGAGCTTGCCGCCAGAGTTGTCGCGGAAGATGAGACCGTTGCTACCAGCATTGCCCGACGTCGCACCGGAACCGATGAGGGTCAGATTGTAGAGCTCCGGAATCGCGTAGGGCTGGCCGTCCTCGGGGGTCGTGCCGCCGTCCATCTCCATCGCTTGATTGCCCTTGTCGCTTGCGCCGATCGCGAACCAAAACTGGCCCTTGCCGCGAAAGCCTTCGTCCCAGTCGAAGTTATCATCATCGTTGAACGAACTGATGAGATACTTCGTGTTCACGGTACCGCCGAAGAATTCGAAACCATCGTCGTTGGCTGCATACGCATCCACATACTCGATGACCGTCCCGCGACCCACGCCACCGAGCGAAAGCGCATTGAGCTCAACGTTGGCGGCGACGATGGCGCTGCTGTGCTTGATCTGCACATACCGGAAAACACCCGAGTTGTCGTCGTCGTCCGTGCCACCGTAGATGCCCCGCGCGTCATTGGTTGCGATGCCTTCGATGTTGCCCTGGCCGCTGACCGTATTGATCCGGGCGCGGCCCAAGATCACGACACCACCCCAGAGACCGCGGTCGGACTCGGTGAGGTTGGGCTGAAGGGTGCTCAGGTTGTCGGATTCGGCCGTGAAGATGATCGGTGCCGCCACGGTACCATTCGCATTGATGCGCGCTCCGCGGGCGATCACGAGCGCGGTTGCGTCGGCGGGATTCGCCTTGGCGCGGCCCTTGATGACGGTGCCGGGCTCAATCGTGAGCAAAGCGCCGGCTTCGACAAAAATCTTAGTGTCGAGAATATAGACGTTGGACCGGGTCCACGTGGTATTGGTGGTGACGGCAGAGGTCACCACCACATCGGCGGCAAACAGGCCCGCCGGCGCCACCAGGAGCGCGACGAGTGAATTAAGGAGAACGGAGCGTTTCATGAGCATGTTGTTTTGTTTTGGTTGGACGGAAACTGTGTCGTGGGGCCCGGTTTAGAAACCGTAGCCAAAGCTGAGCGAGTAGGCGCGACCGCGGGTGCGCTCGTAGCGGATGTAGTCCACTCCGCGAAAGGTCTGGAGCGCTTTCTCCTCTGAGTTCAGGAGGTTTTTCGCAGAGAATCCGACCTTCCACCGTGCACCGAATTTCTGGGATAAAATGAAATCTAATTCCGCGGCAGGTTGCTCGAAGATATCCGGCGTGCCCGGCGGACTCACCAACGCGAGGCGTTCGCCGAAGAGATTGTAATAGATGCTCGCCGAGGTGCGCGTGCGTGGGTTCGAGTAGCTGAGATCCCCATTCACGAGGTGATTGGATTGACCGGCCAACGCGCGCTTCGACGGTGCGTCGGCTTGATAGAGACGAGCCACTCCAAGCTCGGCCGCAGAGATTTCCACGGAGGATTCGACGACCGTAAGGTTCAGTCCGAAGGTAAAGTTTTTCAGCGGCCGCCAGAGGCCGTCCAGCTTTTGCCGAAACTCGAACTCGGCTCCGTAGACGCGCCCTTTCTCCGGGTTCTGATATTGGATTTCCCCTTGGTTAATGATCAGCCCCGTTGGAGCAAAAATCGCCTTCTCAATGGGATTCTTCAGGTTTTTCCAAAACGCACTCACCGCCACGATCCGACCCGGACCAGTGAACCACTCCCACCGTAAATCGAAGTTATCGATCAACGTCCGCTTCAGGTCTGGATTCCCGATGTAAACAAAATCACCGACGAATTCGAAGGTCTCATAAGGTGCCATTTCGCGGAAATTGGGGCGCGCGAGCGTGCGTCCATAAGCGGCGCGGAGGTTCATTTTAGGTTGCAGCTCGTAGACCAGATTCACCGAGGGCAGCGTGTCGCGGAGATCGAGCACGCCCGGACGACGCGTCTTGTCCTGACTCGCGACGAGCAGTTCCGTCGTCTCAATCCGCGCTCCGGCAATAGCGCGCAACTTCGCCGTGATCGGCAGATCGCCCATCAGGTAAAAACCGTCGACGTCCATCGCGGCATCGTAGTTATTCCGGGGAGCCGAGGTGTCCTGCAGGAACAAGGTGTCGTTGAGAAACCGTCCCGTCGTCGGGTTGACGTTGCCGACATTGGCGGGGAGAAAAAACGTGTCGGCGTTGCCATCAAAACGGCGGCCGAGCGAGCGATAGATATATTGGCGCTCGCGGAAGCCGCGTTCGATGCGGGCCAGCGTGCCGCCCGTCTTCAACTTCGCCTCGCGCCCTTCCCCCGCCTGAAACGGCAGCGTAACATCGAAGCCGTAATCCTTCCGCGTCTCTTCGAGTTTGCGGTAATAGCGCGCGGGATTCACCAGACCCGACGTCTCCCATTCGTAGAACGTCTGGCCGCCGATCACGCGGGATGAATTATTGAAAAAACGCGTGTCGGGCTCGTCCTGCGTGTTGCGACCGTTCGAAGCCGCCCACTCGACGAGCAGGCCACGCCAGGCCGGAAAGAGATGCCGACCGGTCACCTGCACCGAGCGCAGCTCCCGCTCCGTGAACTTCAACGTGCGGGTCGTGTAGATCTGGTCGTTGTCGAGACCGCCGCCCGCGATGTAGAGACCACGCTGGACCCGCGCGACATCTTCGCCGGTGGAGTTGAACAAGCCGTTGACCGAGACTTCGTGCTCGGGGCTGAACTGCCACGAAAACTTCGCCGTCGCGCCAGCTGACGTGTCCTCGCTCCCTCGTTCATCATCGAGACTCACCGTCGTCGAAAGCGCATTGCTGCCCGTGCCCTGCAATTCATTGCGACCGATGCGACCGCCGCGATAGCTCGAATAATTGTGATCGGATGTCACCGAGGCGATCACGCCAAAGGTCTGGGAGCCCAACGTGAAGCGGTCGCCGTAGGTCGCCGAGAGCTTGCGATTCCACTTCGCCTTGCTGCGCGCGGGTGCCATCACCGGAGAAAAGAGCCGGGACAGGCGCCCGATTTCGGCATCCGGCGCAGTGCTGCGCACGGGGATCGTCTTCTCCGTCAACTCCCCGGGTATCTGCCGCGAACCGTCGTCGCGCCCCAGCCAATCCTCGGTGGCAGTATAGCCGAGAATCGATTTGCCGGTCGTCTGCGCATTAAAACTCGTCCCGATGGAGAACGCGAAAGTGCGCGTGTCAGGCAGCGACTTCGTACGAATATCGACGTTGCCCCCGGAGAAATTCCCCGGGCGATCCGGCGTAAATGTTTTCGAGGTGACGATGGCGTCGATCAGTTCCGCCGGAAACAAATCCATCTGCACCGCGCGCCGGTCCGGATCGGCACTGGGGACTTCGGCACCGTTCAGCGACGTCGAACTGTAGCGGTCTCCGAGACCGCGGATATAAACATATTTCCCGTCGACGACCGATGCGCCCGTCACGGCTTTCATCGCCTGCGCCGCGTCGTTGAAACCGAGCCGGCTCATTTGGTCGCTGCCGATGGAGTCACTCACCGCAACGGCCTTCTGCCGCTCGACGAGGAGCCCGCTGCCCGAATTCCGGAGCACATCGGCGCTCACCGAAAAATTTTCGAGCCGCACGACCCCGCCGGCGATCGGCGTGAGGACGAAGTCGAGCTTCTCCACCTCACCCTCACCGGTGGAAACGCCCGTCACGGTGAGCGGCTGAAATCCAGCCTTCGAGAGTATCAGCTCCTGCCGGCCGGCGGGCAGCCGATCCAGCCGGAAATGCCCGTTCAAGTCGCTCACCGTCGCCGCCCCGCCACCGGGGATACTCACGGCGACTCCGGAAACCACCACGCCGTTACC
Organism: Opitutus sp. GAS368; assembly: GCA_945871085.1. Classification (GTDB taxonomy): domain Bacteria; phylum Verrucomicrobiota; class Verrucomicrobiia; order Opitutales; family Opitutaceae; genus GAS368. Next base: position 11,816 of record CAMBVX010000010.1, read on the forward strand.
GGCGCTCAGCACCCGGCCGGCAATAAAAGCCGCCGGCTGTTGGGCCAGAGAAAACAAGCCTCCGGTTAAAAAAAGCAGCGCGCGCAACGCGCCAAAAAATCCACGTGTAATCATGCGATGAACTACCGTGCGGCTCAACTTTATCGCGCAACGCGAAAGTCCCGCCGTGACCGAACCTTCACCGTGGCGTCACGTGTTCGACACGTAGGTTACAACGCGGCGGCGGGCGCGCACGCGTCCCCTCTCGCTCGTTTTCAAAAAAATCACCGGTGCTCGCCCGCGGAGGCGAAATGTCACACGACCGTTTCAAGATCGCCTCATTTTTGTGACCCCTGCCGGTTATCAAAGTAGCTCACTCATGCATCCCACCACGCAGATTCTTCGCCTCCTCACCCTCGCGGCAGCTACGGCCACCGCTCTCACTCTCCCCGTTTTGGCTCAGCCGGCCCCGGTCACCGTCGGGGTAAACGGCCAATACTTTATCAACAACGGCCTCGTCGGCGTGGGTCGGATTCCCGCCGCCACCAAGGACAAATTCGGCGAGACCCTCGGTTCGTTCTCGGCGCTGACCCACGACGCAAGTTCCTGGAAGCGTGCGGCCAACGGTTCCTACAGCGGAACCTTCTACATGCAGCCGGACCGCGGCTACAATAACCCCGGCACCACGAACTGGCGCGGACGTTTCTTCACCCTTGCGATTACCTTCAGTCCATCGCTCATCGGCTCCCCTGCGCAGAATCAAGTCGGCATCGCCGTCGCTGATACCACCCTGCTGACCGAAGCCAACGGCACCCCCTTCACGGCGCTGGATACGGCGGCCGGTGCGGCCGGCGTGCGCGCGGCATCAGGCTCGCTGCCAGCGATGCCCCAGGGCTCCAACGGTCGGCTCTCGATCGATGCCGAGGGCATTGTGCGTCTGCCCGACGGCACGCTTTACGTCAGCGATGAATACGGTCCCTACATCTACAAATTCTCGGCGAGCGGCGTGCTCCAAGCCGCGATCCGCCCCCCGGCGGCTCTCATCCCCCAACGCGCCGGTGCCGATTCATTCGCGTCCAACAACCCGGCGCCCGGCCAGCCCGCGCCCGCACCACTCAACCCGACCGTCGGTCGCCAGAATAACCAGGGTTTCGAAGGACTGACGCTCTCGCCCGACGGCAAGACTCTTTTTGTGCTCCTCCAATCCTCGACCATCCAAGACGGTGGCACCGGCGGCGCGAGCGTGACTCGCTTCAACACCCGTCTGCTGGCCTACGATATCTCCGTCGCCAATCCGACCCTCAAGGGATCTTACGTTTTGCAACTTCCCACCACGCGGACGGCGGCAGGTGCCACACTAATCTGCGCCCAAAGCGAAATCCTTGCGATCAACAACACCCAGCTCCTCGTGCTGGCCCGCGACGCCGGCTTTGGTCACACCTACCCGATCGCGACTTCGAACTACCGCAAGATCCTCATCTACGACATCAGCGGCGCAACGAACATTGCGGGCACCCGGTTCGACAATCCCGCCAATCCGGTCGCTCCCCTCGGCGTCCTCGACGCTTCGGTCAAAGCCGCGACGCGCACCGAATTCATCGATATCAACGACGGCGCCCAACTCGCCAAGTTCGGACTCCGCAACGGCCCGACCGACGACAACAACAACCTGTCCGAAAAGTGGGAGGCTATGACCCTCGTGCCCGCGCTCGATCCGTCCGCACCGAACGACTACTTTTTGTTCGTCGGCAACGACAACGATTTTATCACGCAGAGCGGCCTCCAGGACGGTGTCGCCTACGCGCATCCCTCCGGCATGGAGAACGATTCGATGCTGCTTGTGTACCGCGTGACCCTGCCCGGTCGGATGCCGAACGTCTCCAGCCGTGCGCAAACCGGCGCCGGTGCCAATGTTCACGTCGGTGGATTCTCCGTCACCGGACCGCGCCCCAAGCAACTGCTCATCCGTGGCGTCGGCCCCGGGCTCGCCAACTTTGGCGTCGCTGGAGCCTTGGCCGATCCCACCCTCGAAGTTTTCAACGCAGCTGGCGAACTGATCCTCGCCAACGACAACTGGGCTTCGTCGGTGAACCTCGCTGAAATGCGCGCCGCGACGACTGCCGCCGGGGCCTTCGCACTGGGCGACGCCAGCAAAGACGCGGCGCTGCTCGTCCTGCTCGATCCGGGCAGTTACACGGTGCAAGTGAGCGGAGTCGCTGGCACGACTGGCATCAGCCTGGTCGAGGTCTATGAAGTGCCGTGAGTCGTTCGGACGAAGCCCGTCTGATCTACTCGCTGCTGGATGCTGCGGAGGAAGAGCAGCGACTGCCGGACGCGGTCGCTGCGGGAAAATGGCTGGCCCTCAAGCTCAGCTTTAGTCGGGCGCGGGCCGCGCGCGCCCACGCCGCATTGCTGGCGCTGTTTGAGGATCTGGAGCGCGCCGATATTTTTATCGGCACTTGGATAGAATTCCGGTGGCTGAAAGCCAAATCTCAGCGGAGACAAAAACGCGCAGTCCGACCGCCCCGCCGCAGCGTCACGCACAAGTAACACGCCCGTCGCGAAAGCGCCACAATTTGTCGGTAGATTAGTGGTTATGCGCTACCTGCTCTGCCTTGGGCTCGCGACCGTCTCGACCTTGCAATCGCTCGCCGACCCCGCCCCCCGCCCCCCGCGCGGCCCCGCTGCCGCACCCGAAGCCCTCGCGTGGGCTCGCTACTCCGCCCAGTCGAAACTCGCCCTCGCCTCGCTTCAGACCACCTCGTCGGCTGCGGCTCTCTCGCCCGCCCCCGAGGGCGTCACCGACCTCACGTTCGCTGAATTCTTCGGCCCCATCGGAGACCGGGGCTTGGACTACTCGGAGAAACTTCGCGGCCTCGCTGGCCGCCGTGTCCGCCTCGCGGGCTTTATGGTCAGAGAACAGGAACGTGCTCCTGGTCGCTACCGTCTCGCCGCCTGGCCCGTGGTGGTCGAAAGCCAAGGCCTTTGCACCTTCGATGATACGCCTCCGAGCACCGCCTATGTGGTTGTGCCCGCCGCCGGCCAGCAGCCTCCGCCCTGGCAGCCTGGGCGACTCGTCGTGACGGGCGTGCTCGAATTTGGACCACGCGCCGAAAGCGATGGCCGCAATTCCTTCGTCCGACTCGTGCTGGATACCACTCCCACCCCGTGAGCCGCCCGTCGGCCCTCGGATCGCTCCGTCCCTTTGTCTCCGCCTCCACCCTTTTCCCTCATGCATCATCATCCACGCCTCCTCCTTGCCGCAGCCACACTCTTGGCCGCGTCGTTCTCTCCGGCGACCGCCGCTCCGATCGTCTCGCGACTCACCCCGCCGAGCGATCTCTTCACCTTTAAGGATCCGAATCCCCCCTACATTTCGCGTTTCCTCCCGGGCCAACGTTTCGATTTGCAGGCCACGATTTCTCCGGACGCCGCGCAAAACATCGCCGGGGTAAAATTCTACGTCAATAACACCGAAGTCCCGGGGGTGATAACACTCGTGCGCGCCACTGTCACCACGCCGGCCCTACCGACCAATACCCTCGTCGCCACGCTCCGCGCCTACAGCCACCTGGTGCCCGGCGTCCACCGCCTCACCGTCAGCGCCACGCAGCTCCCCGATGGCCAGTCCGTGATCGCCACGGGCAATTTTGAGGTCGTCAGCCTCGGCACCTCGATCGGTCCAAAAACGAAGAACATCATCCTCATGATCGGCGACGGCATGGGCATCGCCCACCGCACGGCTGCCCGCATCGTCCTCAATGGCGTCAGCCAAGGCAAATCCATCGCCCCGCTCGCGATGGACACGTTTCCCGTCACCGGTCTGATCCAAACTGCCTCGCTCAATTCCATCGTCACCGATTCCGCCCCCGGCGCCTCCTGCTATTCGACCGGCAACAAGAACAACAACAACCAAGAAGGCGTGTTCCCGGACGACACGCTCGATGCCTTCGACAATCCCCGCATGGAATACATGGGCGAATACTTCGCCCGCACGCAGGGAAAATCTCTCGGTCTCGTCACCACCTCCGATGTCTTCGACGCCACTCCCGCCGCCCAGGCAATCCACACTCAGAATCGCGGAGCGGGCACCGGCATCTGCGACCAATACCTCGACGAGGCATCCGTGAAGGCGAATCTCACGGTGCTCCTCGGCGGCGGCCGCAAATGGTTCCTGCCCTCGACCACCGCCGGCTCCGCCCGGAACAACGCCACCGATTACGTGCTCCCCGCTGAACTCGCCACGGGTTGGGGTGCTGCCGCCGGCGCCTTGGATCCAACTCGCGACCTCCTCGCCGATTTCCAAAAAGCCGGCTTCGCCTACACCGCCAACGCGACGCAGCTCAAAGCCCTTCCCGCCAACACCGGCAAACTCCTCGGTCTCTTCGCACTCTCCAATATGAATGTCGCCGCCGACAAAATCGACGGTCGTCGTGGCAACCCCGCCGTCGTAAATGAATTCGGCTTCCCTGATCAACCCATGCTCGACGAGATGATCGACGCCGCGCTCCCGATCCTGGCGAAGAACCCCGCCGGCTTCGTGCTCATGGTCGAAGGGGCCTCCATCGACAAGCAGGCCCACAATATGGATACCGACCGATGGATTCTCGAAACGATCGAGTTTGATCGCGCCATCGCCCGCGCCAAAGCCTTCGCCGCGGCCAACCCCGACACACTCGTCTTGGTCACGGCCGACCACGAGTGCGCCGGTGTCAACATCATCGGTGCCTCCACGGTCACCCAAGCCAGCCTGAATACCCGCGCCAACTCCGGCGGCGGTGCCGCCCAGCTCCGCGACCCCGCGCCCGGCTCCGCCACTCCCGTCGTCGGCGTCTACGAACTCGCCGGCTTTCCCGTGTATGGAATCCAGCCCGACGGCTACCCCGCCACGACCAATCCCGACCGGAAGATGCTCATCGGCTACGCCGGCGGTTCCGACCGCTACGAAGACTGGCAAAGCAATCCCCGCCCCATCCGCGACACCCAACAACCGTTCAACGGCACCGCCCCCCTGAACTCACACCCGAATAATCCGCTCGACCGCAAAACGGCCGGAAACTTCCTGATCACCGGCCACGTCAACGGCACCAGCGCGGTCCACACCGCCTCCGATATCCCCATCTCCGCCTACGGCCGCGGGGCCGCCCACTTCACCGGCACGATGGATAACACGGACGTCTTCTTCCGGGCCATGAAGGCCGCCCTCGTCGGTGCCGACACCACGGTCGCGGAACGTTGATCGGAGCCCATTCACTGATCGTCGCGTGGCCACGGGGAAACCCGTGGCCATTTCTTTTTTATCGAGCAAACGCAGTGCGCGATCGGCGTGATCGCAGCGCTGCTGCGGTCCTCCGCGCGCAGGCTCCGCCCAAAACTCCGTCAGTTTCTGAGCGTATCTTTCTCGGCCCGGAAGTCGGGGTGGACTTTGCGGGCCGCCGCATAGTGTTCCGCCGCGCCGGTGCGGTCCCCCATTTTTTCCAAGATATTTCCGAGTCGATGGTGTGCGCTGGCCCACGTCGGCATCCCCTCACCACTCGGTGGAGTGAGTTGCAGACACCGCTGCAACGCCACCCGGCCACGTTCCAGTTGTTCACCACTCAACGCCGCGCATCGCCCCACTTGGTAGAGCGCAAGAAAATGATCCGCGTTTTCCTGTAAGAGATCGTCGAACTGGGAAAACGCCGCCGCCGGGCGACTTTCACTCAGGCACACCGTGGCGAAGGCGATCCGGCCGCCCATCGGATCGAGCCGGCGGATCGCTTCTGCCTGCAGGGCGGCTTTGTCCCGCCCGCCGCCAGCGATGCGCGGCGCGACACAATAGAAACCCAACAAGCTCCACCGATAGGCTGGCTTGAGCGGATCGAGCTCCACCGCACGTTCGTAGGCGGCGAGACATTTCTGTGCCCACCCCAGTTTCGCCAGCCATCCTGCTTTTTGGGCCATGAGTCCAAACGCATCACCCAACGCATTCTGGATGTGCGCCTCGCTGGGCGCCCCCCGCGCGGCCTTTTCCAGATAACTGCACGCCGCCGTCTCTTCATCAAACCACAGCGCGAGACGACCCAGATAGAAACTCACCTCCACACTCTCCGGCTGTTCCGTGGAGAGTCGCCGAAAGATCTCCCGCGCTTCGGCATAATGGCGCCCTTCGTAAAGTACCCGGGCGGCGCTGTAGTCACTCGAAAGATCGGCGGCGGCCACGCGCCCCCCCGGAAACAAACCGATGGCGAGCGCCAACACCTGCCATTTCATGACGTCGTGAGTCGTCGTCATCGCGCCGGTGCGGCCGCGGCCGCTCGAAGGTTTGCGTTAAAGCAGCTGCGCGCGAGTCGGCGGAGCTTTTTCGTCGAGATCCGCACCCGCCCACGACTCCGCCACCACGTGCGATTGCGATGATCATCGCGGACGAACGCGCGAATGGCTTCATCGATTTCAACGAGGGTCTCGCAGCGTCCCGCCTCCCCGATCAGATCGCGATCCGGAGCGAAATAGTCCCGACCCACGAACCCGACGAACGGCGCGAACAGGACCGCGTGGCGATGGAGGCAGCGCCAAAAAACCCGCGCACCGAATTCTTTCGAGGGACAATCTGCTGCCCGGCAATACCGTTCCGCAAATGTTTGATTCACGCCCCCAGCACGGCAGACGACCCTCGTCGCAGGCAACCGCCGTGGGTCACGATTGGGAAAAATTGGCGCACCGTGACCGTGACAAAAAATGAAGGCCGCCCAACCCCTTGGACGGCCTTCGCTGACCTAACCTGCACTGTGAACTACCACGGCGAAAGACGAGCCCGCGCGAATTCTGTTCAAAATCCGTTCACCCCGTGTCATAAATATTCCTTCACGCCAGCCCCGGGTGCTCCGGGAAGTGCCGCCCGTGATGGCCGTGGCCCGGGCTTTCCCACCCCCGGTTTCCGCCGCGAGCGAGCAAGAAGTCGGCGCCGCGCCCCGCGTGCGCCGCTGACTTCGCTCCCGGTTAAAACCCCTGCCGCCCTTCGGCGCTGGGTCGTTCACCACCACCCCGCGAGCGTCGACGCCCGCCCCTCAATCGAGCGTATAGGGCTCAGGTTCGGCCTCAGGCTCCGCGTGGACCGTCAGCGTTACGAGGCTCCGCAACGAGCTGAAATGCTGGCTCAGATCAAAGTCACCGCCGAGACCACCGATGAGTTTGTCGAACAGATCTTTCTTCGACGCCTTCAGCGCCTGGATGCGTTCCTCAATCGTGCCGGCCGTCACCATCCGATAGACGAACACCGTGCTTTTCTGCCCGATCCGATGAACCCGATCCACCGCCTGCGCTTCGACGGCGGGATTCCACCAAGGATCGAGCAGGAAAACGTAGTCGGCCGCGTGGAGCGTAATCCCGGTGCCCGCCGCCTTGAGCGAGACGAGCATGGCCGCCGCGCCCTGCGCCGTTTGAAAACCCTGCACCGGTTTGAGCCGGTCGAGCGTCATGCCCGTCAGCTCATAGCGCGGCAGCTCGGGAAAATGTTTTTGCAGCGCCTCGCGCACGCGACCGAGCAGCATGACGAATTGCGAAAAGATCACGACCTTGTGGCCACTGCTCACGATCTCCGTGAGTTTCTCGACGAGGAGGTTGATCTTACCGGAAGCGCTCAGCGGCGCATCGAGCCAGGGCAACATGTCCGGATCGCAGCACGTCTGCCGCAGCCGGGTGAGGAGCGCCAAAAACCCGAAACTCTTTTCGCGCATGGCCGCGCCGACGTCGTCCCCGAGCCGATCCAAGCCCTCCGAGCAAATCCGGGCATACTCCGCGCGTTGGACGTCGGTGAGCGGGCAAATCAGCTCCATCTCCATCTTGGGCGGTAACTCGGTCGCCACTTCCTTCTTCGTGCGCCGCAGGACAAACGGCGCGAGCTGGGCCCGCAATCGCACCAAGGTGCCTTCACGGTCGGCCTGGAGCGAAGCCTCAAAGGTCGCTCGTGATCCCAGCAAGCCCGGTAACAAAAAACGAAAAATACTCCAGAGATCGAGTTGACGGTTTTCCAGCGGCGTGCCCGTCACCACCACGCGGTGCCGGGCCCGGATCGCGAAACACGTTTGGGTAATTTTGGCATCCGGATTCTTGATGAACTGCCCCTCGTCCAGCACCGCGTAACCAAACTCCGCACTCGGCAACATGGCCCGGTGTTTGCGCAGTTGGGTATAGCTCGCGAGCCAGATCACCGCGTCTTTTCGCTGGTTAAAATCATGCCCGGTCTTGAGCACATCGACGGCGAGCTGCGGGAAAAACTTCGCGATCTCTTCGCGCCACACCGGCACCACGCTGGCGGGGCACACGATCAGATGCGGCTTGCCCGGAATCGGACGGACCGCGAGCAAGGACAACACTTGCATGGTTTTGCCGAGGCCCATCTCGTCGGCGAGCAGGCCGTGGCAGCCGACGTCGCACAGGTGGTGCATCCACTCCACACCGCGCCGCTGATACGGGCGCAACAGCTCGGGCAACACCGGCGGTGCCGGCGGCGCCGCGAGCACGCTCTGGCGCCACTCTTCAATCTCCGGGGCGAGGGTGAGGCGCAGGCGGGTGTCGCTAAACAGCGAAAAAATCAAATACGGGCAGAGTGCCCCCTGCTCTGCTGCATCGGATCCCTGCGTCTCCTCTACATTTTTCTGCCAAGCATTAAACGACGCCCATTTCTCCGCCGGGAGCGCGACGATCCCGATGCTGGGCAGGAGCACCGGCTGGCCGTTGCGTTTCAGCAGCGCCGTGACCTCCGTTTCCGTGAGCATCCGTTCGCCGGCGCGGAAGATCCACCGCAGATTTAGCGCGGCATGTTCGCCGCCACCGGCGGTGGCTCCGTCTTTCGGCGTCGCGCGCTCCGCGACCGCTTCGATTTCGATGGCCCGGGTGCCCTTCAGCAGATTCGCCGATTTTTCATCGAGCTCGATCACGAAGAGCCGCTTCCAGGCCGGCAGCACCGTCTTCAGGAAGTTGGGCATCTCGATCAGTGACTCCATCACATACACGCCGGTGTCGTGGTGGTAGTGGAAGTGTGCCTTGCGCGCGTAGGCCGCGAGACCGATGAGTTTAGCCCGTTCACCTGAAGTCACATGACCGTTGCCGGTCGCGTGCGCCTCCGGTCCCAGCGCCAGATGTTTCGTCTTCTTGTCGGCGTCGAGCCACGCCGCCTGAAACGTCAACCCCACCGACCGAGTCTTGAACACCAGCACCAGTGCCCGCGAGGGTCCGTGATGACTGCCCACCGCCGCAGTGGCCGGCGGCGCGGGTTTCGCCGGGACCGGCCCGTGGCCATTTCCGCTCGCCGCCGCGGCCGCAGCTGCCGCTGCACCACGTCCGAAACCCTGCGGCTGGCGATGCACGAAAGCTGGCCCGGGGCTCGGATGATTCCCGTGCCCGTTACCTCCGAAATGAACGGGCGCGCCGTGGCTCGGAGCGGCCCGTGGCGGGTCCCCCGGCAACGCCGAGATTTCATCTGCCACGAGTTCCTCAATCTCGTGTAACCCGGCAACCGCGAGCGCATGCGCCAGCTCATGGTCGGTCGAGGAGGACCGCACGCTCAACCCTTCACTGGTCCACTCAATGACGGCGTATTCGTCTTTTTTCTCGATGCGCCGATGCACGATCGCGTCGTGATCCGTGAGTTCTAATTCTCGCACTTCGCTATCGCGATAAATCTGCCGGCCCGCTTCGAGCTGGGTGGCCGTGAAAGCCCCCGACCAGTCGTGCTCGAGTTTTCCGAACCAAAATTCGAGTGAATGAGGAGTATAGACGCGCTTTGGGCCGTGTGACTGCATCCGCGGGAAAACGGCCAACCTAAAAAGCGCCCCCAGTGGTGCAACCCCTAAGTTGCGCCAAAATCGTCTCCGCGCGAGTTGCCCAAAATGTAACACGCCCGCCACGCGTTCGCCACGGAGACCGCGCATCCTGCGTGCCCAACCGCCACCGCCACCACCGCCCCTTCCAATCTCAAATCCCCCCGCACCCCCGACGTGAAAATCGCCCTTGTCACCGAAACATTCCCTCCGGAAGTAAATGGCGTGGCGATGACGTTCGGTGTCATCGCCCGCGAACTCGGTCGACGCGGCCATTCCGTCACGGTCTACCGGCCGCACCGCGCCGACCTTTCACTCGCTCGGGCCCAACCGGATTTCGAGGAAGTCCCGCTGCCAGGATTCCCTGTGCCCGGCTACCCGCTCTTGCGCTTCGGCCTGCCCGCCGGCCCCACGCTCCGTCGCCAATGGCGTGCGCACCGCCCCGACTTGGTGCACGTCGTGACGGAAGGTCCGCTCGGCGCGTCGGCGATCACCGCCGCGCGGGCACTCGGCATTCCGGTGACCTCGAGTTTTCACACAAATTTTCACGCTTACACCCAGCACTACGGCTACGCCCGCCTCCATCGCCTCGTGCTCTGGTGGCTGCGGCGCGTCCACAACCGCACCGCGCGCACTTTTGTGCCCACCGTCGAACTTTGCACCGAGCTTGAGGCCGTCGGCTTTCGGGATCTCGCCGTCCTTTCGCGCGGCGTTGACACGTGGCAGTTTCATCCCGCCCGGCGCTCCGGTGACCTGCGCCTGAAGTGGGATGCGGCGCCGGAAAACCCAGTCGTGCTGCACGTCGGCCGCATGGCTCCGGAGAAAAACTATCCGCTGCTGTTTGCGTGCTTTGCCGCCATGCGGGCGGCCAATCCCCGCTGCCGTTTCGTGCTCGCCGGGGAGGGCCCCCTCAAGGCCAAACTTGTGCGCGACCACCCCGAGTGTACTTTTGCCGGGTTTTTTTCGCGCGAAGAAATTGGCCGTTACTACGCGTCCGCCGATATCTATATCCACGCCAGCCTCACGGAGACCTTCGGTAACGTTCTCACCGAAGCCCTGTCCAGCGGCCTCGCCGTCGCCGGATTTGACTACGCCGCCGCCCGGCAGTTTGTCCAACATGGCCACAACGGTTTGGCGGTCCCCACCGACCGGCCCGACATGCTCGTGGATGCCGCGGCGCGGCTGGCGACCGACGCCCCCTTGCGGGCCCACCTCCGGGCCTCGGCCCGCGCCGCCGTGGAACCGCAGTCGTGGGAAACCGTGATCGGCCGCTTCGAATCCGACTTGGCCGAAGTGGTCGCCCGCTCTCCCTCCCCCGCCCTCCGCCCTGTCGTCGCATGAAAAAAGCCCTCGTCCTCGTTCTCACCGCCGGTTTTGGCGAAGGTCACAACGCCGCCGCCCGCGCGCTCGCCGCCGCGCTCGATGCCAGCCATGGTCCGGGCACCGCCCGCTTGGTCGACGTGTTCGCTTTGGCTTCGCCGCGGCTCAACGAACTTTCCCGCCGACTTTACCTCGGCATGATCAATCGCACCCCGCGTCTCTGGAGCGCGGTCTACGCGTGGGTCGACCGCACCGCCCTCTTCCCCGCCATGCTCCCGTTCCTCCACCGGGAGACCCGCGTCTTGGACCAGATCATCACTGCGGAACAACCGGCCATTCTCTGCAGCACTTATCCCGTCTACGCGTTCCTGCTCGATAAACTCGCCCGTGACGGCCGGGCGCTGCCGCCGCATTTCAACATCGTCACCGACTCGATCAGCATCAACTCGCTGTGGTGGCGCACCCCGTGCGCAGGCTGGTTCGTCCCCAATCCCGACTCCGCGGAAGTGCTGCACCGCGCCGGTATTCCCGCTCGGCTCGTCCACCCGGCCGGGTTTCCCGTCACGTCGTTTTTCAGCGCCCACGCCCATGAGCTGCAACCTCCCGGGCTCGCCGGCGGCGCGACGCCGCGGGTCCTCTACATCATCAATTCCGGCACGCGCGATGCCGAGGAGACCGCCACCCAATTGCTCGCTGAACGCGGCTGGTCCGTCACCTGTGCCGTCGGCCGCGACGAGCGCCTCCGCGCTCGCCTGGAAAAACTTGCCGCCATCCGCTCCCACCCGGCGACGATTCTGGGCTGGACCGACCAGATCCCTCGCTTGCTGCTGACTCACCACGTCGTCGTCAGCAAAGCCGGCGGTGCCACCACCCAAGAAGCTATCGCCGCTCGTTGCCCGATGATTGTGAACCAAATCGTGCCCGGGCAGGAAGAGGGCAATTATGAACTGCTGCGTCGCCACGGTGTCGGTGCCCTCGCCGAGACCCCGGCCGCCATCGTGCGGGAACTCCGCCGCGCTTTCGCCGACCAGGGCCGCGTGTGGAGCGAGTGGCGGAGCGCCCTCAGTCATCTCACCCGCCCCGAGGCCGCGCGCGATATCGCCGACCACGTGCTCGCCCACGCGGCTTGCCGCGACGAACCCGTGCCGGTTCCGCTGCAAAACCGGGCGGCGACCGCGTCAACCCGGCTCGCTACGTCGTCCGCATGAAGACCTGCTTTATCTTTAACCCGACTTCGGGGCGCAACCGCCGCCGCACCGGCCTGGCAACCGACCTCCGTGACTTTATCGAGTCCCGCTCCCTCGACGCCACGGTCGCCACCACGGAGGGCCCGGGTCATGCCACTCAACTTGCCCGCGACGCGGCCCTTTCCGGCTGCACCACGGTCGTCGCCGTTGGCGGTGACGGCACAATGAACGAAGTCGCTCAGGCTCTGTTGCACACCCCGGCCGCCCTCGCGCTCGTCCCCTGCGGCTCCGGCAACGGACTCGCCCTCCACCTCGGCGTGCCGACGGCACTGCTGCCGGCGCTCAACCTCGTCGCCCTCACGCACGGGCGGGTCGCCCTCATCGATACGGGCAGTGCCAACGGACACCCCTTTTTTAATGTAATGGGGCTCGGGCTCGATGCCGACGTGAGCCGCCGCTTCAACACGCTCACCTCGCGCGGCCTTCCGGCCTATGCCCGCACCGCCCTCGCCGCCTTCCGCGCCCTGCGCACTGAGCGCGTGCTCATCTCGACGGCCGAGCGTCGCGAGACCCTCGATACGCTCTTGGTCGCAATCGCGAACTCCGACCAATACGGCAACAACGCCCGCATCGCGCCCGGCGCGCGGATCGACGATGGTTCGCTCGATCTGATCGCCGTGCGGCCCGTGGGGCTCATCGGTGCAGTTACCCTCGCCGCCCGGCTCTTTTCCGGCCGGTTTGATCAAAGTGCGCACGTCTGCCGACTCCGGGGACCGAGCTTCGTCATCGAACGCGCCGCCCCGGGCCTCATCCACACCGATGGTGAAACTCACGAAACCGGCGCCACGGTCGGAGTTCTGGTCCACCCGCGCAGCCTGCGCATGGTCGTGCCTGCCACCTCGTCCGCTGTCGCAGCGAGCGACGACCTCGCGCCGGCCGGCTTTGCCTTCCAGTTGCCATGAAAAACCTCCTCCGCGTCCGCACGGTCATCCTGTCCGACGTCCATCTTGGCACCGTCGAATCCAAAGCGGCCGAAGTGAACCATTTTCTCCGGCATACGCGTTGCGCAAAACTCATTTTGAACGGCGATATCATCGACGGCTGGCAACTCACCCGCTCCGGCCAGTGGACCAAAGCCCACACTCGCTTCATCCGCATCGTCCTCAAGAAACTGGAGAAACGCGACACGGAGGTTATCTACCTCCGGGGCAACCACGACGATATCCTCGCCTCCTTTCTCCCGCTTGATTTCGAGAATCTCCGCATCGTCGAAGACTACATTCACGAGACCCCGCGCGGCCGCTACCTCGTCCTCCACGGCGACGTCTTCGACACCATTACGAAAAACTTTGTCTGGCTCGCGCACGTCGGCGACTGGGGCTACCAATTCCTCCTGAAACTAAACCGCGCCTACAACGTGTGGCGCTCGTGGCGGGGAAAAGAATATTGGTCGCTCAGCAAAGCCATCAAGGCCCGCGTCAAACAGGCGGTCAGCCACGTCGGCGATTTCGAAACTCACATCGTCGAACTCGCCCGGGCGCGCGGCTGCACCGGCGTCATGTGTGGGCACATTCACACGGCGGCGGACAAAATGATGGGCGACATTCATTACTTGAATAGCGGAGATTGGGTGGAATCACTTAGCGCCGTCGTCGAGCACTTCGACGGGCGCTTCGAACTCATCCATTTTACGGACTTCGTGCGCGATTTCCCCCTCGACCCCGTCGACGGTGGCTACGACGACGCCGTCGACACGATCCCCGTCGCGGTGACCAGCTAGTATTTCGCGGTTATTTTCGGCGAACAAAACCCTGTTTCCCAGCGTCAGTGTCACGTCACACGTGACCCGTGATTTGAGCGTTTATTTGGGAGGAACGTGACGGCGGAATCCTCGCCAAAAATTTTCGCCGCTTGATTGTCATCGCGATCCCGAGGAACGCGGGCGGGGCGAACCCGCGCGATGGAGTGCGTCGCCGCTCCGCTCCTCCTGAACCCCAGCGGGTTTGTCCTCGCGCAGGAGCCGCCGCGACTGCGGCAATCCACGGCGCACGGCCCGCTGATATCAATCGCCCAAAAGAGTCAGACTTTGATTTGCCAGGTAGCCGCGAGCGCCAGCGAGTGGTGATCCGTCCACTCGCTGGCGCTCGCGGCTACCGAAAAGTCCAGTGATCAAAGGACGTGGGTATGAATGGCCGTCTTCGGCAAAGCCTCCTTCGCTCTGACAAACGCAGAGAGAGACTCAAACCGTGTTGCGCTTTCACGCCGGACTGGGTCCTGCGTCGACTAGCCGCTGCACTCGCTGGCGGAAAGATCGCGGCGCAAAAGGTGAACCCAATCCTCATGGATAAAATCAGCGGAGCCTTGCCCGAAATACGGCCCCAGCTCCTGACGTAGCCAGCGTCGTGTCTCCGCCACCGACTCTTGTTGGCGATCCATCGCACCGATCAGCGAACTATGGGTGAGCAGATTGTCGACATACTCATTCAGGGTATGGCGGACGCAGTGAGTCAGCCGCTCGCGGGCGACATCGTGAAAGCCAAAACCAATCGCCTTTTCCTCCGTGAGCACCTCGTCGTTGCGCTGCGCCTTCGGATAACGCGTGCGGAAGACCTCACGCTTCCACGTGTCAAAACCTGCATTGTTCGCAATCTTGCCCGTTGATCCGACCTTGTACAAGACGAGCCACCCCCCACCCCTCAGCACCCGCGCCGCCTCTTGCAAAAACTTTTCTTGATCAAACCAATGATACGCTGAGCACACCGTCACCAGATCGAAACTACTCCGTGCAAACGGCAACGCTTCGGCATAGCCGCTGCGATACGCGATGGCCGGAGCTTGCGCCGCTTGCGCCAGCATGAAGCGCGATGAATCCAGCCCCACCACGGAACGCGCCAGCGGCAGCAGCGCCACGGTCGAATGCCCCGTCCCGCACCCCACGTCCAAGGCTCGTTCCACGGGCAGGGCCGCACCCAGAATGCTCTCCACCAGACCAAGCACCCGACCGTGGCTCTGCGGGCGATTGCCCGCATAACGGGCCGCCGCTTCCTGCGAGTTGAAGTGATTGATGATGCGGACGTCCGTCGCCGGCCCAGCGCGCAGTCCCGTG
This sequence comes from Opitutus sp. GAS368, assembly GCA_945871085.1. GTDB lineage: Bacteria > Verrucomicrobiota > Verrucomicrobiia > Opitutales > Opitutaceae > GAS368. The sequence goes on from CAMBVX010000010.1 coordinate 27,208, forward strand.
ACGGGGCCGGGCGCCTCCGCAGCATCCGTCGGGCGGTTCGGCATAGCATCCATGTCAAAAATGTCCGGCACGCACCCCGCTCGAGCAACCGCTCTGCGTCACGATCACGCAACAACTCCCGTCGCCACCGCCGCGTGTCGTCCGAGGAACTTATTCTCTTAACAATTACAACCACGTTTCGGATACGAAACGTTTTCGCGACACGGCGGGTTTGCCTTTGCCAACCGCCAGTCGGGCCCGCGCTCGTAGTCCCATGCCCGTTCTCACCCTGTCTCCCGCCCTTGCCCTGCTGGCGGCGTTCACCCGCTTCTCCCCCACCCAACCCCTGCACACTTTTTTCCGCGCCGCTGGCTACAAACTGCGGCCGCCCCGGCCGCTGCCACACACGCCGGCGGTCACCCAGGCCCAAAGCGACGTCCTCGCCCGCGGCGAGGCCACCCTCAGTCAACGCGCCACCGTCCTGTGCGAGCGACGGTTCGGCGCAATCCCCACCATCGTGCTCGGCGGCTTTGTGCCCGACTCCACCGAACAAGTTTTCCTGTTACGCGGCTACCTGCTGCGCCGGGGCAGCGTCTACTATTTCAACTACCCGCGCGGAGGATTTTCGCCCGCGTTGATTTGCGCCCAGCTCGACGACCTCGTCGCGGAGCTGACCACCGTGCACGGCCAACGGCCCGTCGTCTTGGGCGTCAGCTTCGGCGCCGGTCTGGTGCTGGACTGGCTCCGGCGCGCGCGCGCGGCCCACCGCTCCCCGGATATCCGCGGCGTGGTCCTGGTGAGCCCGGTGGCCTGCGCCGCCGACATCGTCGTCCCCGGCGAGGCCAAGGCCTCCACCTTGATCGGTCGCGCGCTCAAACCCTACCTCGATAGCCGCGCGCCGGTGGGCCCGGAAGTCATCGATCGTTCCCGCGCGATCTTCGCCAAGATCTTCGAAGCGGGAGCCCAAAATCGCGGCGCCATCCGCTCCCTTCTCACGCCGGGAGAACTGGGCCAACTGCGCGATCGCGTCCTGGCCGCGATCCAGGATCTCGCCCCCGCCGGGGCCTGCGAACGCGTCGACGCCCTGCGCACCATGCCGCCGCTTTCACCCTGGATTTCGGCCGGCCAACTGCCTCTCACCGAGGCTCCGGCGCTCGTGCTCTACGCCGAAAAAGAAACCGCCGTGCTCGCGGCCGGCTCGCCGACCCGCGCCGCCTTTGATTCGGCGATGAAAGCCATCTTTCCCTGCGGGGAACTCCGAGTCGTCTCGGGTGCCCCCGGCGGCAGCGTGGTGCAACACGCGTCACTTATTTTCCACTACTTCCAGTTCCTCCCGCACTTCGCGGCCTTCTATCATGGGGTGAAGTCGCACAAACTCCCGGTCGCCGCATGATCCCCAAAAGCCTCTGCACCCTCGGTGCGGCTGTCCTGTCGGCGGCGGCGAGCCGACGCCTGCGGCAAGTGGCCGCCGCCCCTGGCCACCAAGCCCGCGTTTTTTCGCGTCTCACCCGGCAACTCGCCGCGACCTCTTATTGGCATGAGGCCGGGGTGACACCGACGATGAAGTATCCCTCCTTTCAACAACGCCTCGCCCCTCATAGCTACGAACGTCTCGCCCCCGCCGTCGAGCGGATGAAGCGTGGCGAGGCCGATGTGCTTTGGCCCGGACGCTGCACGCATTTTGCCATCTCGTCCGGCACGACCGTCGGCCGCACGAAGTATCTTCCGATCACCGCCGGGATGCTCGACCACTTTCGCCAGGCCGGGCTCGATTCGTTACTCTATTATTCGGCGCGCACAGGGAGCGCCAACGTCTTCCGCGGTCGACACTTGTTTCTCGGCGGATCGACCGCCCTTTCGCCCCTGCCCGAGATGCTTCCGCACGAGGCCTACGCCGGTGATTTGAGCGGCATCACCGCGCTAAACTTGCCCGGGTGGGTCGAGAAACATCTGTATGAACCCGGCGCACAGATCGCCCAAATAACGGATTGGCCCGCCAAGCTCGACGCCATCGTCCGTCGCACGAGTGGGCTCAACATCACTATGCTCGCGGGGATTCCGAGTTGGGTCTTGATTTTGGCCGCCGCCTTGCGGGCACACGCTGCCACCAACGGAAAATCGACCCGCCACCTGCAAGCGATCTGGCCCAACCTCGAGTGCTTCGTCCACGGCGGCGTCCCCCTCGATCCGTTTTCCCGGGAACTACGTTCCGCCCTCGGCCCCACGGTCAATTTTCACGAAGTCTATCCCGCCTCCGAGGGCTTCATCGCCGCGCAAGATTCCGCGCCTGAGCAGGGGCTCCGCCTGATGGCCAACGCCGGGATCTTCTACGAATTCATTCCGATGGCGGAGTTCGATGACTCGCGCCTCGAGCACCTCGGCCCGAAGGCCGTGCCCCTCGCCGGAGTGCGGGTCGGCATCGACTATGCACTCGTGATGACGACCCCAGCCGGCCTCGCGCGCTACGTGATCGGCGACATCGTGCGTTTCATTTCCACGGAGCCCCCGCGGCTCATCTACGTCGGACGCACCAAACTCCAGCTGAGCGCGTTTGGCGAGCACGTCATCGAAAAGGAGGTCACCGACGCGTTACTGGCCGTCTGCGGGCGCCACGACTGCACGATTGGAAATTTCCACGTCGCCCCGATTTTCGTAGACGCCGCAACCAATCAAAAACGCGGGCAACACGAGTGGTGGATCGAACTACGCTCCGACTCATCACCCCCGGTCACCCCTGCGCAATTGGCCAACGGCTTGGACCTCGAACTCCAACGCCTCAACGACGACTACGAAGCCAAACGCCTCGGCGGCGGCCTCGCCCCACCGTGCGTGCGTCTGGTCGCGCCCGGGACGTTTGAAAATTGGCAGCGCAGTCACGGCAAGTGGGGCGGCCAGCATAAAATGCCCCGTTGCCGCAGCGACCGCACCATCGCCGACGAGCTGGCCCGACTGACGGCCGTCGCGCGAAATTGACGCCCTTGTCCGGGGCGACCGCACCGGGCCCGGGATCCGCATCGAGCACCCCGGTCGACCACGCGCCGCCGCCCAGCGACCGCGCCTCGGTCCACTCTGCTAGTGCGGATATTTCACACTCCTGTTTGTCATCGCGAGCCCGAGAAACGAGGGCGTGGCGAGCCAGCTAGTTGGATTGCTTCGTCGCTGCGCTCCTCATGAACACACCCTGTTTGTCATTGCGAAGGAGCCCGAGCGACTGCGGCAATCCACCGCGCACCCCCGATGGATTGCCGCAATCGGCCAGCCTCCTTCGCAATGACAAGCTTGGGGAAGTTCATCGCCCCCTCCCCTCAACGGCTCGGAGGTGCTCCGCGTCCTCGCCCTGACAAGACTTCGAGTGGGTGGGGACCAGGGTGTAGCGGTTTCACGCGTGAGTGTGAAATTTTCGGGCCAGGCTACCCGTCGCCCACGCGGCCCCAGCCTCCCCTGCGAATCGACCGAATCCCGCAGGAAAAACGCGTCAACCCGGCAACGCATCCGTGGCCCTCCCTCCTCACCAATGCCCGCGTCCCCGCGCGCACGTCCACCTCAAACCTCGACCTTCAGCGGCGCCGCCGTCCGCCAGAAAGGCGCACAGACTCCGGCCAAGTCTCCGAGGGTAAGCGGCTTTCTCAGCACGGGCACACCCCACTGGGCGAGGTCCGCATCGAGCACGTTTTCGCCCCATTGCCGGTGAGAAAAATGAAGCGGCTGGCCAGCGTTGGCCGCGCCTTGCGCAGCCGAAGAAACAACTCAGTTCCGTTCATCTCCGGCATCCGAATAGCGGAAATCACGAGAGCGTATTTTTACCCCGCCAACCGCTCCAACACTTCCAGTCCGCTGTGGACGGCATCAACCTGACAGCCAAATTGAGTGCTGAGAGATTTTTGGACGAGGCGCCGAATCACCATTTTATCGTCCACCACGAGCACCCGCTTTCGATCGAAATTTCGCCCCCGTGCTGACGCACAATGCTGTAGCACACGCGGAGGCCCGGCGCGGTTCCCCGCTCCGGACCTTTCGTCGTAGAGAAGGGATCAAACACCCGCGAAATATTTTCGGGTGAAATCGCCACGCCGTTGTCCGCCACTACTCTGGCACGGCGCCCGCGCCTGCTCCGGATCATATCAATCGCCCAAATGATTCAGACTTTGATTTGCCGGGTAGCCGCGAGCGCCAGCGAGGGTTGATCCGTCCACTCGCTGGCGCTCGCGGCCACCGAAAAGTCCAGAGTTCAAAGGACGTTGGGATCAAACTGCCGTTCGGGGAGGACGATCGGATCTCGCGCCACTTCGGTGTAGTTCACCTGGCTCAGCAGATGATGGATGCAGTTCAACCGCGCTTTCTTTTTTTCCACCGCCGGCACGACCCACCACGGAGCCTCCGGGATGTGCGTCCGCTGCAGCATCACTTCCTTCGCCTTCGTGTAGAGTTCCCACCGTTTGCGCGACTCCAAATCCATCGGACTGAGTTTCCATTGCTTCAACGGATCATTGATCCGGCAGCGGAACCGAAATTCTGTTCCTCGTCGGAAATGGAAAACCAATACTTGATTACTTGGATGCCGGAACGCACGAGCATCTTTTCGAATTCGGGCACCGACCGAAAAAATTCTTCATACTCCGCATCGCTGCAAAATCCCATCACCCGCTCCACGCCCGCCCGGTTATACCAACTCCGGTCAAACAGCACCCTCTCGCCCGCCGCCGGAAGATGCGCGCTATAGCGTTGGAAATACCACTGGGTCTTCTCGCGGTCCGTCGGGGCGGGCAACGCGGCCACCCGACACACACGGGGGTTCAGTCGTTGCGTGATCCGCTTGATCACTCCGCCCTTGCCGGCCGCATCACGCCCCTCGCACACAATCACCAGACGGTGTCCGGTTTCCACCACCCAGTCGTGGAGCCGGACCAACTCCCCCTGGAGCCGGAACAGCTCGGTAAAATAAACGCGGCGCGCCGCCGCATCAGAGTCCCCTTCGGTCGGTCGCGACGCGGTCCCAGGTTCCGTCGCCTCCCCATCTTCGCGCTCCATTTCCAATTCCTCATCGAACTCATCAATCGCCTCACGGTGAATCCGCTTAAATAAGAGACTTTCGGGAGAGGGTGTGGGCTCGGCCATGGGAAAAATGAGGGTTGGCGGACGGCGCTGGTTCAAGTGCAGGCCGATGCAACGGTCGCCGAAATTCCCGGTCAAGCGACACGGCCGGGACTCATCCAGTTGTCACCTCCCCGCCACAATTCGGCCGTCAAATGTCTGCGATTGTGGCAGGGCGGTGACATCTTATCGCGGCCCTGCGGTTGGACTTGTGCTCCCCCGGTGCACGTGGATCGCTCGGCGCCCATGACCGCCGAACCTCGCACCACCCCGGCCCGCCGCTTCCTCAAAGCGACCCATGACCTGGTGTTTCACCACGTTCACGGCGGCCAGTTGATCTACAACGCCTGCTGGGAAGATCCGCGCATCGACCGCGAACTCATGGCCCTCCAGGCCGACAGTCGCGTCGTGATGATCACCAGCGCCGGTTGCAACGCCCTCGACTACCTCCTCGATGGTCCGGCGGAGATCCACGCCGTCGACGTGAATCCACGTCAAAACGCGGTGCTCGAGCTCAAACTCGCTCTGATCCGCCGCGGCGACTTTGGAGATCTTTTTGAGTTTTTCGGGATCGGCTCGCACGAGCGTTTCAAACCCATCTATCGCTCGCTCCGGGCGGGGCTTTCACCTTCGGCCCGCTCATTCTGGGACGCGAAGATTTCGTTCTTCGATCCGGGCAGTCTGAAAAAATCTTTTTACTACCATGGTGCGGCGGGCATGGCCGCGTGGCTGATGGGGGGCGCTCTTTTCCGGGCGAAACCTAACATCAAGAATCACGCGCTGTGTCTGCTCGATGCCGATACGCTGGCCCAGCAGGCCCGCGTCTATGCCCTGCTGGAGCCAAAAATTTGGGGCAAGCTCAGCCACTGGCTCATCCGTCAGCGCATGGTCATGACGCTCCTGGGCGTCCCGGCACCGCAGATCAAATTGATCGAGGACCACTATCCCGGGGGTCTCACCTGCTACGTGAAAGATAAACTCCGCCATGTCATGTCGGAATTACCGGCGCGCGAAAACTACTTCTGGCGCGTTTACATGACCGGCTCCTACACCCTTTCCTGCTGCCCGAACTACCTCCGCGAAGAGCACCTTCCCACGCTGGCCGAGCGCGCGGATCGGGTCCACGCCCACACGTGCACGGTCTCGCAGTTCCTGCGGAAAAACCCCGGCGTATATTCGCATTACGTGCTGCTGGATCATCAAGACTGGCTGGCCTGGCACGAACCTGCCGCGCTCGCGGAGGAATGGGCACTCATCTTTGCCAATAGCCGCCGCGGCACACGGATCTTAATGCGGTCTGCGGGTCTCGACCTCAGTTTCGTTCCTGCGGCCGTGTGCGCGCGCTTGCGTTTTTTCCCGGAACGCACCGAACCGCTCCATGTGACCGACCGCGTCGGGACTTACGGCAGCCTTCATTTCGCCGAAGTGCTATAACCCCGCGCCGCCTTTCGTTCGATGAAATCCGTCGCCAACTCCCCCCGCCTTCGCGCCTCGGCCAGCTCTCACCCGCTCGTAAACTACTATGCGCTTCACGCGCCCATCTACGATGCGACGCGCTGGACCTTTCTGTTCGACCGCAGCGTCGTCCTCGAACTCGCCCGCGCGGCCCAGCCCCGACCGACCCGCATTCTCGAAATCGGTTGCGGCACCGGTCGCAACCTCGCGCAACTGGCCCGCCTCTTCCCCCACGCCCACCTCACGGGCGTCGATCTCTCGACCTCCATGCTCAACGTCGCCCGCCGCAAAACGGAGGCCTATGGAGCACGTATTTCACTCCTCGCGCAAAGTTACGACGCGCCCCTCGGCTCAACCGGCAACTACGATCTCGTCCTGTGCTCTTACGCGCTCTCGATGTTCAATCCCGGTTTCGAGGCTGCGCTTGCGGCCGCTCAGGCCGACCTGACACCTCACGGGCACTTCGCCTTCGTCGACTTCCACGCCAGCCGCTGGCCCTGGTTTTCGCGCTGGATGCGGCGCAACCATGTGCGGATGGACGGCCAACTCCGCCCTCTCCTTCGCGCGAAGTTCACCCCCGTGATCGACGAACTTCATCACGCCTATGGCGGCGTCTGGGACTACTGCCTGTTTATTGGGCGCAAGAAAAACTGAGATGCGGCGGGCGCGCACAGTTTGGGACTTTACGCTTTGGCCGGCATTGCTCGTGGCTTCGTGCCTCGGACTCGGATGCGGGCTGGCGCACGACTGCGGACCGCTCGCGTTCAACCTCACTTACCTGATCCTCGCGTTGACGCTTTTTGTTTTGGAAAAAACCCAGCCCCACGAAACCGAGTGGCTCCAGTCGGACGGGCAGGAAATCCCCGATCTCGCCCACACGCTCCTCACGAAAATCGCCGTGCAGGTTACCGTGGTCACGTTGGCGAACCTCGGCATCGCTCAACAATTTGGCGCGCGGGGTGGCGGTAGCGTGTGGCCCAGTGCGTGGCCGTTGGCGGCGCAAGTCACCCTCGGACTCGTCGCCGCGGAATTTGGCCTCTACTGGGCCCACCGGCTCGCTCACGAATGGCTGCCACTCTGGCGTTTCCACGCCGTGCATCATAGTTCCGTCCGACTTTGGTTTTTCAATACCGGCCGGTTTCACTTCGTCGATACCCTCAAGAGCATGATTTTTGCCGTGCCCATCCTCGTGATCGCCGGCGCACCGGGCGCTGTCATCATCTGGATCAGCGGGCTGACCGCCTTCATCGGCATCCTGACTCACTGCAATGTTCGGATGCGCTTTGGCTGCCTCAATCTGGTCTTCAACACCCCCGGTCTGCATCGCTGGCACCACAGCATGGACCTGCGGGAGGGAAACAAAAACTACGGCGAAAACCTCGTCCTCTGGGATCAGCTGTTCGGCACGTATTTCGACGATACGCGACGACCGCCCCCCACGAAAATCGGGATTCGCGAAACGATGCCGATCACCTTTCTCGGGCAACTACTCGCGCCTTTTGCTTGGGCACGTTTTCAACGACCCATCCAACCCAGGCAGCCGCTCCGTGGTCGACCCACTGTCGGGCCGCCATCACTTCCACCTGAACGTTGAGCCGGTCGCGGGTGCGCGGGCCATGGCACAGCTGCTGTCCATCCTCACCCGTCCTCACCTCGCCCAGCGCAACCCAATCGTCACGATGATCTCACCGTCAACCGCTCAACCGGCTTCACCGCGCGACGAGTAGCCTAGGGTGAAATGTTCTGACCCACCACCTGCCGTCGCCGCGTCCAGCCGTGCAACCGAGCCCCCGGCCCGCCCAGCCTGGTTTTATATCAGTCGCCCAAAAAATCCAGACTTTGCTTTGCCCGGTAGCCGCGAGCGCCAGCGAGTGGTGATCCGTCCACTCGCTGGCGCTCGCGGCTACCGAAAAGTCCAGAGTTCAAAGGACGTTGGTCTTACTCGGTTAAGTTCATTGCCAAAAAAAACCGAATTCTCAGAGGGAGTGTCACGTAATAGGCCCGTAATACGTGACACTTTTCTGGGACGTTTTTTTGAGCGAAAATTAGCAGAGTAATACTCGCCCAGAAATTTGACTCTTGTTTGTCACTACGAGCCCGAGAAGCGCGGGCGTAGCGATCCAGCTCCGTGGAATGCTTCGTCGCTACAATACTCATGAACACCTGAGGTTTGTCATTGCGCGCCCGGCTCGGCGGGTGCGGCAATCCAGCTGCAATTCCAGCGGGATCACTCGGGCGCTGGGCTCCTCGCGATGACCACGAGGGTTCATGGCTCCTTCCACCCCAGGCGCTGCGCCTTGGTCGAGCTCTCCCCATGAACGCATCGGGTTTGTCATTGCGCTGGAACCGAAGCGACGGCGGCAATCCATGACGCACTGCCCGCTGGATGGCCCCAGTCGGCCAACCTCCGGCGCAACGACCCGCGGTGAAAATTTGCTGGCACGGTTCATTGCCCTTCTCCCCCAAGGCGCGGCGCCCGAAAACGCGCGAGCCTCTGGCGGGGTCGCGGCCGAATCCTTGGGCTCGCATGGCCCAGCCACTTCAATCACTTCACTTCCCGTTGCACCCCCGAGTACCTCGGATGCGAATTCCGCCTCGACAGCATGGGTCCGCGCGCCGCCAATCACGGGGATTCTTTCCATGCCCCCGTCTGACCCCGAGACCAACCGCTGGTTTGCCGATGAGGTGCACCCCCACGAGTCGGAGCTGCGCGCCTACCTTCGCGCCAAATTCTCCGCGCACCTCGACATCGACGATCTCGTGCAGGAGACCTACGCGCGTCTGCTCCAAGCTCGCGAGCAGGCTCCGCTGCGCTCGGCCAAGGCGTATTTGTTCACCACGGCGCGCAACGCCGCCTTCGATATTTTGCGGCGCCGCAAAATTATCGCGATCGAAGGCCTAGCAGAAATCGACCTCCTGCCCGTCTTTGATGATAGGCCCGGTATCGCCGAGGCTGTTTGCCATGACCAAGAACTTCAACTCCTCGCCGAGGCCATCCAGGCTCTCCCCGACCGCTGCCGCCGCGTGCTGACCCTCCGCAAACTTCACGGCCTCTCCCACCGCGAGATCGCGCAGCAGCTCGGCATCGCGGAAAACACCGTCAACGCCCAGATCGCCATCGGCGTGCTCCGCCTCCGCGACTACCTCCGCGCCCGCGGCGTCACCAAAGGCGGCCAACCGTGACCAAGCCACCCACCTCCCCTCGCCCACCTGACGACCGCGCGCCTTCGTTCGAGCTGATCGAAGCCGCCGCCGCCGCTTGGCTGAGCCTGCGTGACCGTGGTATGAGCCACGCTGAGACCACCGAATTTGTGCGCTGGCTTCAGCAAGACCCGCAGCACGCCACCGTCTTCGCCGAACTCGACGCCGTCTGGCAAGACTTCGACCGCCTCGGCGCTGCCCCCACCGCGACCCTCGCTACCTCCGGCACTTCCGCGCCCGACGCCGATCTCCTCGCCCCCCGCACCCGCTCCCGCCACCACCGCATGCTCACGTGGGCCACCGTCACATGCGGAGCAGCCGCCGCCGTCGCGCTCCTCGTGCTGGCGGCTTCGTCTCTCCGCCCGCCGCGCCATACTGCCGAAACCGCTGTCGGCGCCTTCCAAAAATTCGATCTCCCCGACGGCTCCGTCGCCCAACTCAACACCGATTCCGCGATCGACGCCGCGTTCACCGCCACCGAGCGCCGCATCCGCCTCGTGCGCGGCGAAGTTTTTTTCACCGTCACGAAAGATCCCTCGCGCCCCTTCATCGTCACCTCCGGCCCGGTCGCTGTCCGCGCCGTCGGCACCGCCTTCAACGTCCGCCAACGCGCCGACGCCACCATAGTCCTCGTCACTGAAGGCCGCGTCCGGGTCGACGACGCCCACGCCGGGCACTCACTCCTGCCGGCCACCTCCGCCTCCGCCGCACCGGCCACCGAAACTCCGCTCCTCGTCGCCGGCGAACGCGCCACCGTTCTCCTCTCCTCAACCTCGTCCGCCTCGATCATTGCGCCGGCTCCCGCCACGACCGCCACGGTCGAACAGCTCGCCGCACCCGCCGCCCAACGCGCGCTCGCCTGGCAGGAGCGTCGCCTCGAATTCGACGCCGTGCCGCTGGCCGAAGTTGCCCGTGAGTTTAATCGCTACAACCGCCAGCAACTCGTGATCGCCGACACCCCGCTCGCCGCCAAACGCTTCAGCGGCATCTTTCGCGCCGACGGCTACGAATCCCTCGTGCGCCTCCTCGAAACCGATTTCGCCGTGACCGCCACCCGCACCGACCGCGTGATCGTGCTGCGGTCAGGACGTTGATCGCTGCAGTGAACTGCTCGATCCGTTTGCCACCACGGATGAACACGGATCGACACGGATTCATCCCAGTCGTTGCCAATTCTGCATCGGCTCATTCCTCGGTCGCCATCCGTGTTCATCCGTGTTCATCCGTGGTTAATCATTCCTGCAGTGGTTTATCAACCATCGCTGCCGCGACTGCGCCGCTCACCTGCCTCTTCGTCAAGTTTCTCAAAATTCTTCTAGCAGTTTTCTTCCGCCCGTTCGTCTGCCCCGGTGACCCAGCCCGTTCCGACCACATTTTGACTTTGACCAACCGTCTGCCCCACCACCTCGCGCACCCGCGCCGTTCGCTTCGCCGATTTCCGGCGCGCGCCCGCGCCTCGCTGGGCACGCTCGTGGGCCTCAGCCTGCTTTTGCCCCCAGTGCTGTCCGCGGCTGATTCCGCACCTCGCTCCTTCGATATTCCGGCCGGTGACGCGAGTGCGACCCTGAAACAATTTGCCGCTCAATCCGGCGAACAACTCCTCTACTCACCCGATGACGTTGCCGGCATTTCGACCCACGCCCTCCACGGCAATTTTACGCCGTTCACCGCGCTCGGGCACCTGCTGACCCGCACCCCGCTCAAGGCCCGTCAGGACGAAAAAACCAAGGCCATTTCGATCACCGCCATCAGTCCCTCGCAAGCCCGGCCCGCCCCGCCGACACCCGAACGCCGGCCCGACCAAACCAAGCCCTCTGCACCCAAGGCAAGCCCTCCACTCTCCATGAATTCCCGCACACTGTTGTCCGCCCTCGTCGGCTGGCTCGCCGCCACCACGCTCACTGCCGCGCAAACGCCGACGGCCGCTCAAGCCGGCGCCGCCAAAGAAACCATAAAACTGGAGTCCTTCGTTGTCACCGGTTCCAATATCCCCACGGCCGCCGATGCGGTCGCGGCTCCGATCACGATCATTAATCGAGACGAAATCGAACGCACCGGCGTCGGCTCCAATCTCCTCGAAGTGGTGCAGACACGGATGCCCAGTTTTGCGGGCAGCGGCAATCTCGGCGCGACCAACGGCAACATCGCCGGCGGCTCCGCCACTTCCGGGGGCTCGCAACTCTCGCTGCGCAACCTTTCCACCCTCGTGCTGCTCGACGGTCGCCGCCTGCCCGACAGCGGAGCCAGCGCACGGGGCGGTCGCTCGTTTGTCGACGTGAACCAAATCCCACTCGCGGCCATCCAGTCGATGGAGGTCCTGACGGACGGCGCCTCGGCCATCTACGGCTCCGATGCCGTCGGTGGCGTCGTGAATGTGAAGCTGAAACACGACTACCAAGGTTTGGAAATCGGCGGACGCTACGCCGTATCCACGCGCGACGGCGACCACACCCAGCGCTCCGCCTATCTCGTGGCCGGCGCCAAAACTGACCGGATGAGCCTGACCGTTTCGTTTTCCAAGTCGGACATCACCCCCTTGCTCCAGTCCGAGCGCCCGTTCTCGAATCCGCAGCGCGGAAAATCGGCGACCATCTCCGGTGCCTTGGGCCAGTCTTCGACCGCGTTTCCGACGGCGTTTCTGCGGCCCAATTTATTTTCCCCCAGCCTCGCGACTCCGACGGGCCCGGCGGCGGTTTTTGCCGACCTGAACGCCTTGGTCGCCTCCGGCATCTATCAAGCCTCCTCCGTCCAGCCGATCGCGGATACATTCGATCTGGCTCCGTTTGTCACGCTCACCATCCAATCCAGCAAACGGGCGCTCACGCTCGCGAGCACCGTGAAACTCATCCCCGAGCGACTCGAGCTGTTCGTCGAAGCCATGGACTCGTTGAGCGAGAGTTGGTCGCAGCAGGGCGCGCTCGGCATCACGACCGCCGTCCCGGTCAATGCTCCCTATAACCCCACGCGGTCAGCCTTGTTTGCAGCGTTTCGCTACACGCCGGATGTACGACGCGCGGATAACTCCGCGCAACTCCGCCGCTTCGTGGGCGGTTTCCGTGGCAAGATCGGCGACCGTTTCCAGTGGGAAGCCGGCTACAACACCAACACCAACCGGCTCGAGAATTCATTGGGCGGACAATACTACTCCCCGAATCTCCAACTCGCCCTCGCCGGCGGCTACGATGCGAATGGCAATTCGCAGGTCGGCGGCCGCTACGCGCGGATTTTCCGCAACTACAACGCACCGGCCAACACGACCACGCTGGCGCAATGGCAGGCCGCCATCACCCCGACCAACTCCCTCGTCCAGCCCGCGATCGATCTGCTCGCGCGCCCCGAGGGAATCTCACCGTCCGTCTTCGACAACATCCGCGGAGCAACGGCCAACATCTTCGAGGCGGGGCTCACGCAGCTCGACGCCCGCGCGTCGGGTGCGCTGTTCGAACTTCCCGCCGGTCCGTTCGGCGCCGCGGTCGGCGTTGATTTCCGCAAAGAGGAACTCATCGGCACCCCCGATGAAAATTCCTTCAGCACCGGTCCCACCTCGCGGCGTTGGCAAAACGGCAATTTCTTCGATCCTATCTCCCGGCGACGGTCGATCGATGCCGCCTTCGCCGAGATTCGCATTCCCGTGACGAGCGCGGAAATGAATTTGCCCGGCCTGCGGCTGCTCGAGCTTTCCGCCGCCTACCGCTACGAAAAATATAGCGATGCCGGCGCTTCTCGCGTGCCGAAATACGGCGTTCGCTGGCGTCCGGTCGGGGATCAACTCACCGTGCGCGGCACTTACTCCGAGGCTTTCGTCGCCCCTTCGCTCTTCGCGCTCTTCGGTCCCACCACGGAGGGCGCCACCGCCGCCGGCGTCATCCAGACGGTCTTTGGCGTCGCCGGTTTCGGCCGACAGCGCTCCGGCGCCAATCCCAATCTCAAACCCTCCACCGCCAAGACCTCCTCATTTGGTGCGGTCTATTCGCCGAAGGCCCTGAAGCGTCTCACGCTCGGGATCGACTACATCGAAGTGAAGCAACTCTCCTTGGTCGGCGTGGCCGGTGCCGCCAACATCCTTGCGAGCGTCAATGCATCCGGGCCCGCTTCGCCTTTCATTTCCCAGGTGGCGATCGGCAACTTCCCGACCAATCCCGATCCGTCGCTGCCGGCGCCCACGCGGATTACCGCACCGGGACAGCTTTCCGCTCTGCTACTCTCGGGCGTAACGCCGAACGTGGTTTTCGTCACCGACTCCCGCATCAACATCGCCGGCCAAAAATTGCAGGCATTGGATGTGTCGGCCAACTACGAGTTCCCCCGCTCCGAGTTCGGCAATTTTAACGTCAGCACGGCCGGGACGTTCTTCATCGACTACCAATTCCAGGCGCTCCCGACGCAGCGCTACTATGAATACGCCGGCCATGTCACGACCCTCGCCGAAGGTCAGGGCACCATTCCAGGAATGAAATGGTTCACGGCGCTCAATTGGAGCCGCGATCGCTGGTCCGCGACCCTCAACAACACCTCCATTTCCAGCGTCGTCGACCTGGGCGCCGGCGGCATTATCTTTGCGACCAGCCCGTCCCTGAAGCGCGTGCCGGTGCCGTCCTACACGTCTTGGGACACCTCGGTTTCTTACACCTTCAAAAAGATCGGTTTACCCGGCGGGAAAAAATTCATCTCCAGCCTGAAGCTCACCGCCGGGGTCAACAATCTCGCCGACAAAATGCCGCCGTCCGCTCCGCAGGCCTTTGGCAGCGACGTCGGCGTCGACCTCGGCACCTACCCTCCCATCGGCCGCCTCTGGTATGTGAGCGCCGGCTTGAAGTTTTAACGACTTGGCATCGGCTTCCCGCCCTGTGGACTCACTTTCATGAATAATAAAGTGGCCGCGTTCTTAGTGGCCCTCACCGCGCTCGTTTGGTCCGCCGCAGCCCTCGCCGCCGACGCGCGCCCCAACATTTTGCTCGTGGTGGTCGACGATCTTCGGTTCGACGATTTTGGCGCGGCCGGCCACCCGTTCGCCCGCACCACCCATCTCGACCGCGTCGCGCGCGAGGGCGCGCAGTTCAAGAACTTCTTCGCGGTCACGCCGCTGTGCTCGCCCAGCCGCGCGAATATCCTCACCGGCCTTGAGACCCGCCACCACGGCATCCTCGACAACACCGAACGCAGCCCGCGCAGCCACACGCTCCCAACGTTCGCGCGCGCGCTGCACGCGGCGGGCTACCACACGGGCTTCATCGGGAAATGGCACATGGGAAACGATCCCACGCCGCGGCCCGGTTTCGACTATTGGGTTTCCATGAAAGGCCAGGGCGAGGTGGCGGACCCCGAGCTGTATGAGAACGGCCGTCTGGCCCGTGCGCCGGGTTACGTGACGGATATTTTCACGCAGCGCGCCGTGAGTTTTATTCAACAGCGCCGCACCGCACCCTTTTTACTGCTGCTCTCCCACAAGGCGCTTCATCCAAACAAAGTTCAGCGCGCGGATGGCACCACGGAAGCGATCGGCGAAGGCGGCTTCATTCCCGCCGAGCGACACAAAACTCTCTACACCGACGCCCGCCCCCTGCGCCGGGGAAATTACGCGGTGCCGCCCCAAAAAAAACCGGCCCTCGAGCGCTCCATCCCGGGCGTGAAGCCGCTGGGCTTGGACACCGTCACACCCGATGAGACCATCCGCGACCGCCTGCGCATGCTGGCCGCTGTCGACGAAGGTCTCGGCCAGATTTTCGCCGAGCTGGAAAAACAGGGCACGCTGAACCAGACGGTCGTGATGGTGATCGGTGACAACGGCTACTTCTACGGCGAGCATGGCCTGAGCGAAGAGCGTCGTCTCGCCTACGAGGAATCCATCCGCCTGCCTTTGCTGGTGCGTTATCCCCCGCGGGTGCAGGCCGGCTCGGAGCCCACCGGGCTGGCTCTCACCACGGACCTCGCTCCCACGATCATCGAACTCGCCGGCGCGCCGGCCCTGCCCGGCATCGACGGGCGTTCGCTGTTGCCGCTCTTCCTGCGCACCCCGGCGGATTGGCGAAAATCTTTCCTCATCGAGTATACGACCGACATCGTGTTTCCCCGGATGCTGAAGATGGGCTACGACGCCGTGCGAACGGAGCGCTATAAATACATCCGCTACCGCGAACTCAAAGACATGAACGAGCTCTACGACCTTCAAGCCGATCCCTACGAACTCTCCAATCTCATCGCCGCGCCGGCGGCCGCCCCGGTGCGCCAGCAAATGGAAGCGGAACTGAATCGAATCCTTTTTTCGAGTAGCGCTCAGCGGCGATAGGATTTCGAAACGCTTTTCTTGGTGCTTATTTCTCGAGGAGATTGGTGGACGAACGGCAACGGTTTCTCATCGGGAAAAACACCCTTCCGGTTCACAGTTGCGAAAAACTCATCGCGTTCGCAGTCGATCTCCCGTCATTGGCACTGGAGTGTTGGAAAAATTCTCCGACATCGTCTTCGGCCAAATCGAAAATCATGCGCCCCCTATCCCTCCTTTCCTGCGGTGAAATGCTTTGGGACCTTTTCTCTGATGGCCCGCGCTTCGGTGGTGCGCCCGCGAACTTCGCCTGCCACGCCGCGCTCCACGGCGGCCTCGTCACCATGCTCAGTGCCGTTGGCGACGATCCGCGCGGTCACGAGGCCACCGAAATTCTTCGTCGCTTCGGTATCGATACCTCGCTCATCCAAACCATCGCCACAGCTCCCACCGGCGCCGTCGGCGTGAGCGTCGATGCGGCAGGCAAACCCAGTTTCGAAATTCACGCCAACTCCGCGTGGGACCAGATCGCGTGGACTCCCGCACTCGAAACCCGCCTCGCCGACGTTGACGCCATTTACTTCGGAACGCTCGGTCAACGCAGTCCCATTTCCCGGGCAACGATCCGCCGCGCCCTCGCCGTCGCGAAGTCGCGTGGCCTCCCGCGAATGCTCGATGTGAACTTGCGCCGTCCGTTCTTCGACGCCGCGTTGATCCGCGAATCGGTCGCGGCGGCCAGCGTGCTCAAACTCAGCGATGACGAACTTGATGAGATGCTCACGGCCTGCGGCCTCACCCCGGGGAGAGACCCGAGCGATTCCGTCCGTGCCTTGCGCGTGCGTTTCGACCTCGATCTCGTCGCGCTCACGCGCGGCCCCGCCGGAGCACTGCTCGTTTCCGCCACCGAAGTTATCGATCAACCCGGCATTCCCACAGTGGTCCGCGACACGGTTGGCGCCGGTGATTCGTTCACGGCCGCCCTCGTCGTCGGCCTGCTGGGGGCGGACTCGTTGCAAACGATCGCTCGCGTCGCCTGCGAGACGGCGGCCGAGGTCTGCACCTATGCAGGGGCGCTCCCGGAAACACCGAAGTAATCCCAGCGTCATTTGAGTTTTTGACTTCCAGCAGCTGCGAGCGCGAGCGAGTGGTGTTTCGGCTATCGATGAAGATCATGCTCTACATGTCGTAGAGATAGCGGTCGTGCTTGGCCGCCAAATCAGAGGGCGTCCGGCCAGTGAACAATTTTTTATCCGAAAGAAATGGATTCGCCGTCCGTCGGCGCGCTCGGGTCCCGACCGGAAGGTTTCGAGGCGACTCTTGTTCAGCGTCCCGGATGATCGCGGTAACTTGCCGGACGACTTTCCGGGCAGTCGCTGGTCGCCATTGCTTGAGCTTGGTGTCGAGAGTTTGGGCTATCGCAGTCACGGAAAAGAGAAAAGACGTGCACCAAAACGAAGCAAGCACGGCCTTTGTGCCTTGTCGGAAGATTGGCCCGTCGTGGTCCTAAGGCCGCCCAACCAACCAACCGGGATCTGCGTTCGCGTTCGGCGTTCAACTTTCGCAGTGGTGATCTAAAATCAGCACGGTCCCGACAATCGATGAAACTGTAAGCCAGTGATAAATCCCGCGACATATTCTCTGCTCAAAATTGGCAACGCGTGCACTACCCCTCCATCCTTTCCTGGGGCGAAATGCTGTGGGACCATTTCCCCACTGGACCGCGCTTCGGCGGTGCGCCGGCTAACTTCGCTTGTCACGCCCGGCTGCACGGCGGCCGCGTCACCCTGCTCAGTGCCGTTGGCGATGATCCGCGCGGCCACGAGGCCACCGAGATTCTTTGTCGCTTCGGTCTGGATACATCGCTCATCCAAACGATCGCCACAGCTCCCACCGGTGCCGTCGGCGTGAGCGTAGATGCGGCCGGCAAACCCAGTTTCGAGATTCACACCCCTTCCGCGTGGGACCACCTCGCGTGGACTCCCGCGCTCGCCGCCCGTCTCGCTGACGTCGATGCGCTCTACTTCGGCACGCTCGGGCAGCGCGGTGCCATTTCCCGCGCGACGATCCGCCGCGCCCTCGCCGTCGCCACGTCCCGGGGCCTCATGCGGGTGCTCGACGTCAATTTACGCCGGCCGTT
>CAMBVX010000011.1 GCA_945871085.1 Opitutus sp. GAS368
AACCACATATCTTCCGCGGTGCGACCGAAGGAAAAGTGACCGCCTTCATGGTAGGCAAAACCGGGCCAGTCGGTGGAACCTTCGCCGTCGGCGACGGGGAGCAGCTTGGTGTCGGATAAATCGCTGACGGCCGTGAGAAGCCCTGCGTCGCAAAGTTCGAGTCCAATCGTAGGCATAGTAGGAGGGAGGGATTACGTGAAACTCCGGGACGCTTCTTCCTTCGTCGGCACTTTCATCACGTCGATCAGTTTGTCGCGGCAGTAAGTCTGCGTCTCGATGATGAACGACTCCTGCTGGGATTGCACGACGTGCAGGACATACATGAGCACGATACAAAGCATCAGGCCGACGAAGGTGGAGTTGAACGCGAGGCCCAGATTGGCGGTGAGTGCCGAGATGTCGCCCTTGATCGCTTGTTCAGCGAAAGAGAGCGCGTCGCCGATGCCGCGCACCGTGCCGACGAAGCCGATGGCCGGGATGGCCCACGCGATGTAGCGGACGAGCGAAAGCGAGGAGTCGAGTTGATCCGCCGCGATCTCGGCGCGTTCTTTAACCGCGTTGGACGCGTCTTGGATCGAGGCCGTCGCATGGAAGCGGTGCAGCGCCGCGAGGATACATTCGGGGAGCAGCCGTTCGCGCCAGCGCGGTTCTCGGCTCATGGCGGTGCGCAGTTCTTTGTAACGATCAAAGGCGTCTTCCGGAATAATACGTTCGCCGGGTTGCACGCGGACAAAGTCCTGTTTCAAGAGCTTACGTTCGCGGCTCACTTGAAAAAGTTTATAGGAGAGCACGATGAGGCCCCAGGTGCAAAACGTGACCTCCCACATCGGCTCGGGGTCTTTGATAATGAGAAAAATGGATCGCTCTTCGGCGGTTTGGGAGCCCGGCTTACCTTGATCTGCCTTCACCTGACGTTCGATCATGAGCTCTTTCGACCGAGGCGTGACGACGTAGTGGTAAAACATATTTACCCCTAAGATGGCGACGAGGAGGCCCACATTGGGCACCAAGAATTCGAGTGAAAGAATACCCTTGTTTCGAGAAATCATGATCCTAGAAGTTTCCCAGCTTGATGAGCGCAACGTGTAATACGGAAATCCAGCCCCTGCGCGGTTGCAGCACGGCTACCCGGCAAGCGGTGCGCCGGTGGGGGTGTCTGACGGAATCGCATACTCGGTTGAATAAAAAAACGAACACGTATTGGTTAGCGCGAGTCTATAAGTAAGCAAACGCGTCTTTTCTTTTTTCCCATGGAAATTGTCTCTGCACCCCGCCCCGTTCTGAAATTAATTGTCTGCTGCAGCACTGCGCTGGCGGTGTTGAGTTGGAGCGGCTGCTCATCCGTGGCTCCTTCGCGCACGGCGACGGGGGCCGGCACCGGAGCGGTCGTGGGTGGCCTCGGTGGAGCGGTCGTCGGTAATAACAGCGGTCTCGGGACGGGCGCTGGGGCTGCGATCGGCGTCGGCGCGGGTGCTCTGATCGGCGGGATCGTCGGCATGGTCCAGGATGCGAAGGACCGCAAGGAACAGGACCGTCTCGCGCAGGAGCGCGCGTATCAGCAGGAGCTGGCCAAGAAGCGCAGTGTGGAGGCTCGCATGAAAGCCGAGAGCGACGAGGAGTTGGCGATCGCTCAGGGTTTTCGCATTTCTGATATCGAGCTGACCGATGCCCAAAAGAAAAAAGAAAATGCTGACGAGCGCCTGAAGCGATTGCGCGACGAACGCGCGGGAGCTTTGGCAAAGAAGAAGGCGCTCGACGACGCGCACGACAAGACCCTCCAGACCGAAGCGGAAATTGCTCGTTTGGAGGAAGAGTTGGCGCGCCTCAAGGGTGACGCGCCAATCACGAAGCCGACGACTTCGGACAACAAGGCCGCTCCGGCGCCGGGACTACCAGGCAACTCCCCGGCCGGTCCCACCATTAAACCTGGTTCATAGTCCGGTCGTGACCATCCAGAGCTGAAACTCAGGGTCGCTCTCTAAACTAACCGGCAACGAAGTCTCGCGCGCAATGAATCCGATCGCCCGCCCGAGGATCTTGGCGCCGCTGGTGAGCTTCGTGACAATGATGGTTGGCGCGGGGTGCCATGGCACGACCTACGCCGTAAAGGTGGATGCTTCCGCCAAATCGGATGCTGCGGGGCCCAGCGGAGAGGCGTCATCCTACAAGATAACGAGCAAGAATCCCGTCCTCGGTGAAGAGAACCTGCGCTACAAAGAGGCGGCCGAATATGTGAAAACCGCGCTGTCGGGAAAGGGCTTGTTCGAAGCCCCCAACACCGAGGCGGCGGACCTGATTGTCGAGTTGGAATATGGGCTCGATGCGCCGCGCACGAAGATTGATACGGTCAGCGTCCCGCGTTATGCGCAGATCGGCGGCGGAGTTCGTTACGAGCAAGTTCCGGTGGTAGATGCGCGCGGCAACACGAGTTTGCGGACCGTGGCCGTTTACCAGACGCCGCGCACGGAACTCGTCGGATTTGAAGAAATGCCGCAACGCGTCACCGTCTACGAAAAATATCTCCGGATCACCGCCCGTGAAAACAAGCCCGGGGTCGAGGGTCGACCGCCGTCGGAAATTTGGCGGGTGCAAACGAGCACGGAGGACGAGAGCAAGGATCTACGGAAATATTTACCGATTATCGCGTCAGCGGCGGCGGATAATATTGGGAGAGATACCGGGAAACCTACCGTGATTAAGGTCAAAGATCCTTCCCAAGCCGTAGACTTCATCCGCAAGGGAATGTCTGACTCCAAGGCGGACACGAATAAAACAACGATCCAGCCGCCCAAGATCTAACGCGCCCCGCCGGCGCTCGTAGACCCCAGGCCTCGGTTGTGTGCCCGTCATTCAGAGCCGATGGTGCCGGTGGAAATGAAAGAGCCGACGCGATCAATAAATGGCGACCACTCAGAAGCCTCATCGGGCTGTATCAGGAAGCCGGATCTGGTTGATCAGAGACTCAGGATCGTAGCGAATCGCAGACTCAAGACGGGTCAGAACCGCACGGTCGCCGTAAGGTCCCATTGCGGGGGCACCCCATAGATCGGCGCGAGCTGTGCGTGAAGGAAATTGGTGGCAACCAACAACGGCGCCGCGCGGAGGCAATAGTGTGAGATTCGAGTTTTCATCGGCTGGTGAAAGGCAGCGAAGCTGTGCGGTTCGCTGCCTTTTGCAACCGAAGTGGTCTCAAGATTCTGCGCTCAAGCAGACATCATCGTCGAAAGTCCGAGTTGCAGACCGCGGAGTTCGGCGAGACCACGCAGTCGGCCGATGAGCGAGTAGCCGGGACAGGTGGGCGCGGGGCGTTTGAAGTCGTCGAGCATCATGTGGCCGTGGTCGGGGCGGAAGGCGACGCGCCAGTCGCGGCAGCCGGCGCGGAGGCGGGCGGCTTGTTCCTCGAGGATAGCGCGGACGACGGCGGACATGTCCACGCTGCCTTCGAGGTGATTGGCCTCATAGAAGGTACCGTCGGGTTCGCGTTGCACGGAGCGCAAATGGACCGCGTTGATGCGCGGGCCGAGACGGCGCACGATGCCGGCGAGGTCGTTGTCGGAGCGAACGCTGAGCGAGCCCGTGCAGTAGCAGAGGCCGTTGGCGGGCGAGTCCACCATGGCGAGAACGGCACGGAGATGAGCTTCGGTAGACACGATACGCGGGAGGCCGAGGACAGGGAAGGGCGGATCGTCGGGGTGGATCGCCAAGCGCACGCCGGCGGCTGCGGCCACGGGGACGATTTCGGCGAGGAAGAGACGCAGGTGTTCGGTCAGGCGCGTCGCGTCGATGTCCGCGTGAAGGGCGAGCATACCACGGAAATCGTCGAGCGAAAGGTTGAGGCGCACGCCGGGGAAGAGGTCGAGCGTTTGGCGGATGAAGGCGGCGCGACCGATATCGTCGAGGGAGTTCCAGTAGACGGCAGCCGCGGCCTGTTGCGCGGCTGTGAAGTCGTTGGCCGCACCGGGCCGGGCGAGGCCAAAGAGATCGAAGGCAGCAACTTTTTTCGGATCGTAGAGCAGAGCCTCGGTGCCGTCGGGCAGGCGGTGGGCGAGATCGGTGCGCACCCAGTCGAGGACGGGCATGAAGTTGTAGACGACGACCTCGATGCCGGCGGCACCGAGGCGTTGCAGCGTGACTTTGTAATTCTCGATGTGGCGCGCGAAGTCGCCCGTGCGGGTCTTGATCGCTTCGGAGACCGGCACCGATTCGACGACGCGCCAAGTCAACCCGGCCGCGGCGATGGTGTCGCGGTGCTGTGCGATGAGTTCGGCGGGCCAGACTTCGCCGTAAGGAATTTCGTGGAGCGCACTGAAGACCGCGGTCGCGCCGGTCTGGCGAATCTCGGCGAGCGACACGGTGTCGTTCGGGCCGAACCAGCGCATCGAATCTTCCATCAGGTTTTTCATCGTGGGTAGGTGATGCGAGCGATCGACGCGGTGGAATGCGAATCGCGAAGGAACATTAGACCGACCGGGCGTTTGCGCTGGGTCGCGTCACTGGGGTTTGTGGGCGGCCCGACCTGCGGCCGCGTCGCGTTCGGCGTCGGTCAACGTGCGATTAAACGTCGCGCCGAAACCCACGGTTTGTCGGTATGGGTAGCTCTGCCACGGATCGCGGCCATCCATGCGCGGGTCACCGGTCTTGACGAGGTAGGAGCGGAGCTGTTGCCAGAGAGATTCTCGGGTGGCGCGATGGGCGGGATCGGCAGCGAGGTTGTGGATCTGATGCGGATCGACGCGCACATCGTAGAGTTCCTCGAGGGGGCGTTTGCCGTAGGCGAGCGCGAATTGCGCGGGGAAGCGCCGCTGGTTGGCCGGGTCTTCCATGAAGTCTTTGATCGGCGCACCGTCGACGTCACCGTGGAATGTTTTGTTGGAGGAAACGAATTCCGGTCCGCCGGTCGGCCAACGGTCGGGCGCAAAATTTCGGATGTAGAGAAAGTCCGCGGTGCGGACGGCGCGCATCGGGTAGCCGCCTCCGTCAGGGCGGCACCACGTGTGGCGCTCCAGCGCGGTATAGGCGCAGTCGCGCGTGGGTTCGCCGCGACCCGCGTTGCGCGAAATGAGCAAGGGCAGGAAGCTCCGGCCGGTGATTAATGTCGGCACGGCTGCGCCCGCGGCTTCGAGGAAGGTCGGGGCGAAATCGACGTGACTCACAAAATCATCGATGACGCGTCCGGCGGGAATGCGGCCGGGCCAGCGCACGGCGAGGGGCATGCGCACGCCAGGATCGTAAAGCGTGGTCTTCGCGCGGGGAAACGGCATGCCGTTGTCGCTGGTGACGACGATGAGCGTGTTGTCGAGTTCGCCGACGGCTTCGAGTTTCGCAAGGATCTTGGCGAGTTGCGTATCGAACCAGTCGATCTCTTGGGCGTAGTCGAGCAGGTCGCTGCGGACTTCCGCGGTGTCGGGCCAATAGGGCGGGACGGTGACGTCGGCGAGGCGTTTGCCGGCTTTGAGCGCAGAGCCCTTTTCGAACACGCGATGCGGCTCGGTGGCACCGAACCAAAAGAAGAACGGCGAGCCAGCGGGGCGGTCGCGAAGGAACGCATTAAAATTTTCCGCGTAGTCGCGCGCGTCGATGGCAGGGTGGGGCGGCGGCGCGAACAGTTTGTCGTTGTATTCGCGGCCGATGGGACGGGTTGTCAGGCCGCCGGCCTGCCAGTCGCCGGGACCCCAACCCTTGCCCGTAAAGCCCGTGTGGTAACCGGCGGCTTGGAGGAGATGGGGGAACACTGGGAATTCTTTGGGCAACGTGCCGTAGAGCACGCCTGCTTCGCCGATCTGCCAGATGTGTCGGCCGGTGAGCACGGCGCTGCGCGACGGCGTGCACGAAGGGCTGGCGCAAAACGCATGGGTAAACCGCACGCCCTCGCGCGCGATGCGATCAAAGGCGGGCGTGTGCACCGTGCGTTCACCGCTGATACTCGTGTCGCGCCACGACTGATCGTCGGTGATGACGAAAAGGATGTTCGGTGGGCGCTTGGCGGTCGCTGACGCTTCGGTCGCTAACGCGGCGTGAACCGCTGGGGTCAGCTGGCCCGCGCAAAGGAGCAGCAGTGTGATGAGGGGAATTCGTGGAGCGCGCGGCGTGCACGGTGGTAGTTTGGAAAACAGTGGGGACATGGCAGGGAAGGGGTGAGTGGGGGAAGCAGAAGCTCGACCGAGTCTGAGACCAAGTTGGCATCGACTGGAACAAATATGTCTTTGGACCATTGAGTTTTTCGATGCATCGGCTCACGTTTGAAGGCGTTGCGCAGCCGACCCTTTTCGTCTTTCGACGGAGACTGGCCAGCGATTCGCCCGCACGCCTCACCCATTGTTATCATGAACCCCCCATCGCGCTTGAATCCCCTCACGTCCGCCATTCGATCGGCAGTTTCCGTAAGCGCCCTCGTCGCGGTGCCCTTTCTCGCAGCCCAAGCGGCACCGGCTGCTTCGGCCAAGCCTACCGTCGAAGAAAAGGAAGCGGTGATGCTGTCGGCGTTCGTCGTATCAACCGAACTGGATTCGGGCTGGTCCGCGAACGACACGTTGTCCGCTACGCGCACCAAACAGGCGATCAAAGATGTGCCGGTGAATATCGACGCGATCACGGCCGATTTCATGGAGGATCTCGGACTGTTCAACGCCGACGAAGTCGCCAACTACGTCGCCAACGCGTTCGCACCGCCGACGCTGGAAAATGACAATCAGAGCGGAGCGATCGCGTTTCGCGGACTCAGCGGATCGACCGCGACACGCAATTACTTCCGGTGGTATGTCCCAAGCGACACCTACAACGTCGAGCGCATCGATTTCGGCAAAGGCGCGAACTCGCTTATTTTCGGAGACGTCGAGCCGGGCGGGCAGGCGTCGGTCTTCACGAAGCGCGCGATCATGCGAAATTTCGGCACGCTCCTATCCCACTACAACAGCGACGGCGCCTACCGCTTCCAACTCGACGTCAACCGCCGCGTCGCCCGCAACCTCGCGTTCCGCTTCAACGCCGTGCGCCGCCAAGAGCGCACGTTTCAGGACGCCTCCACGTTTCAGCTCGCGGGCGAAACGCTCACGGCGACGTGGCATCCGCTCAAAGAAACCCTGATCCGCGTCGAATATGAACGCGGCAATTTCGAAAACGTGCGCGGCTTCGGCGGTGTGACCATTCGCGAACAGTCGGCCCGGTCGCGGGCTTACACCAGCGACCGTCTGCACTACACCTCGGACGGCGAGTGGATCAACCGGGCGGCGCTCCCCGCAGCGGACCGCTCCAACGGTCCGGCCGGCGGCTCGCCATCGCTCATCGAGGGGAACTCGTTCGATGTCACGATGCGCAATGCGGCCGGTGCGGTGGTCGGCACCAAACGCTTCGATGGTTACCCGAAGCACTACAATCTCCGCGGCGCGTTCGACCGGCAGAACCGTCCGTTCGACACGGTCTCCGTGACGGTGGAGCAACGCGTCGGCCCGGTAGGGCTGGAGCTCGCCTACAATCACCAGACGCAGACGGCGATTCGGAACGATAATTTTTTCGCCAGCACGATCAGTGTCGACGTCAACGGCCGGCCCTACACTGAAACCGAGTTGGACGAGAAACGCTTCGGCAACACGGTCGACTCGTTCCGCGGCGCCGCCGTCTACAAATTCGATAAATGGAAGTGGATGCAGCAGCTCTTCGTGGGCAGCGCCGAATACCGCGAAGATCAGGTGCTCAACTACCGCTTCAACACCTACAATACCTACAACGTCGACCGTGGCGGCACGCTCAACACGAATTCCGACCGCGTCCGCCTCCGCCTCTTCCTCGACGATCCGCGCTTCTACTCGCGCGCGCTGTTCGACGCGATGAAGCCGGCGAATCTGCCAAACACCCCGACCATCACCCTGAAATCCCTCGCGTCGTTTCCCTCCGGCACGGGCTCGACCGACGGCACTCAGTGGCGGCAAGCCTCCGCCGTCTCGCTCTCGGCCAGCGGTCGTTATTTTGGCGGTCGCGTGCTGTCGCTCGTCGGTGCCCGGCACGACTGGAACCGGAATTACGAATACAACGGCACGCGCACATTTGGAAAATATAACGAAGAGGTCGCCCCGCCCAACCGGGGCGACGCGCTGCCGGGCGAATACGTTCAGAACAAACAATTGCGACTGGAGAACACCAGTATGACGGGCGGGCTCACCGTTGTGCTGACGAAGGGACTCAATTTCTACGGGGTCTACTCCGAGTCCTTCCGCTTTCAGGGCGTGCGCACCTTCGACCGCGAGCGTTTTCCGCCGATCACCGGCGTCAATAAAGAGGTCGGGCTCAAGGGCAGTTTTTGGGAGGACCGCGGCAGCGTTAACCTTGGGGTGTTCAATATCGACCGGCAAAACGTCGCCCTGAGTTGGAACTCCATCGTTGATTTCACGACCGCCGAAATCGAGGATCTCATGAATGCCAACGATGTCCGCCCCGGCGATCCGCGTTACAAATACGGCGAGGAGGGCACGGCCAGCGCCGCGCGCTATTACAGCTCCACCGAAAATTCCCGCGGGGCCGACGTGACGCTCAACCTCCGCCCGGTGCGCGGGCTCCAGGTCCGCCTGACACTCGCGCGCACCCAAGTGACTGGGCAGCCCAACCTCGACTCGTTCCGCGGCTACTACACGGCTGCGGTCGCGCGGGGCAACGAGAGCCCGGCGCTGCTCAACGAAGCGAAGACGCTGCTCGACTCGCTCGACATCGACCAAAAACCCACCGGAGCCCGCGCCTCGCCGTGGTCGGCGAGTTGGGTGGTCGACTATGCGTTTCAGCGCGATGGATGGGCCCCGCTGCGTGGGGTGCGCGTGGGACTCAACGGCAGCTGGCGCGATGACTACTTGTTTGGCATTTCCAACGGCCAATCCCTTGGTGGCGGTGCGACGCACCTCGTACACGGCTATGTGATGCGCGACCAGAAAATTTGGCGGCAACAAGTCCGCGCCCGCCTCGGCTTCCGCAATCTCACCGACCTCGAAAACGGGAAGCTGCGAAAGACCAGTTTCACGACGCTCGCCAACGCCGCCAACGTCTACCGCTATAGCTACGTCGTCCCGCTCCAAGTCGACGCAAGCCTGACTGTGCGGTTCTGACGGCGCCGGGCGCAGGACGGTCGGTGCCGGGATGAGGCCGACCCGACTCAGACGAGACCGCGCCTTTTTCTTCCCGCGCCCGGTGCGCTCAGGCCGTCGATCCACATTCCGCGCACGAGGAGCAGACGCGGGGAGGCGGCCTCGCCGGTGTTCCAATCGTGTAACTTTGCGATAAGCAGATCGACGGCTTCTTCGCCGACTTGGTGTTCGTTCTGCTTAATGCCGGCGATGGTCCCGGTGGCTTCATGCACGGAGAGTGAGACGAGGCCGACGGCGACGGGCGCGCGGGACATTTCAGCGGGCGTGCGGTGGGAAAATATCACGGCGTCGAGCCGATGACGGAGAATCCACGGATTGAGGAGCAGGGGAATTTGCTCTCGGGTTTCCGGCATGAGCGCCGGGCTGCGGTCGCGGGCGGAAACGTGTTGTTGGGCGACGAGGAAACCGGACCACCAACGGTGCTCTAGTCGATGGCTGATGTTGGCGGCGAGGGCCAGGCCGATGCGGCGGTAGCCGAGGGCGAGGCAGTGTTCGAAGGCGAGTTGCGCTGCAAAAAAATGATCGTCGGCCACGCGGTCGATGGAGGGGGTCTTTACACTCGTGCCGAGTCCGACGACGGCAAAGTTCGTCACGTTGAAACTCAGGGTGGTCTGATTGCCGGGAAGCGGTGCGGCCAGAACTCCGTGGATGCCCCGCGCGTGCAGCAGCGCCGCCAATCGTTCGGGCCGCATGGCGGGATCGGCGAGGGAGAATTCTTCGAGGCTGAAGCCGCGTTTAAGGGCCCGCTCACTGGCGGCGGCATGGAAACGGCGATGCGTTGCGACCTTGCGCCACGAGTCCGGCGCGACGTGGGACGTCAAGAAGGCCAACGAGGCCTTCGCGATGGAGGTCGCGTTGCCGGTGCGGCGGACACTCATCAACGCGGCGACGAGCGGGTTTTTCCGATAGCCCAGCTCCTCGGCGGCGGCACGCACGCGCTCGCGGGTGGCCCCGGGGATGCTGGGATGTCCTGCGAGGGCCAAGGAGACGGCCGAACGCGAGATCCCGGCGCGGGCGGCGACTTCACGCATTGAGACACGTTCCGCGGGATGGGCCGGAGGGGAAGATTGGGCGGAAGGTTTCGCGGACATTCGGGGAGGGGAGGGAGGAAATGGGGGGGGGGGGGGGGACGGACTGGCCCACACGTGCGGGCGTTAATGATGTAAACAAAATCGGTAAACTCAGCGGTTGGAGGGTGATCTTACTCGCGGAAGGGTGGGCGGGCGGAGAGCAGGGCGGATTCACTCAACAATGCCAGTTGAGGTGCCTTTGCTTCTTTTGGCCACCCGAATTTGCTCCTGCGTTGGACGCTCTACGGCTGACGCACAGATCGGTCCGACTTACCTCATTCCCATGAAAACCTCTCAAATCTGTCTGGGTGTCGCCTCCTTACTGGCTTTCGCCGCATCCGCCTTCGCTGCGACCGTGCCAACGAAACCGAATATCGTCTTCATCCTCGCCGACGATCTCGGCATCGGGAACGTCGGCTGTTATGGCGCCGACCAGACGGTCAAGACGCCGAACATCGATGCGCTGGCACGCGGTGGCACGCGCTACACCAACGCCTACACGGTTCCTCTCTGCGGTCCATCGCGCGCCGCCATTCTCACTGGCCGCTACGGCTTCCGCACTGGCGCCAGCAATCAGGACGCCACCGGCGAAATGAAGTCGTCCGTCGAGACCTTCCTGCCGAAAATCCTCCAGCCCGCTGGCTACGCCACCTCGATGATCGGCAAATGGGGCCAGCTCCCGCTCGGGCCGGCAGAGTTTGGCTTCGACGACCATCTGAAATTTCAGGGCAGCGGCACTTACTGGAACACCCAGGACAAGGGGAAACAATACCTCGTGAACGGAAAATCCGTTTCCCTCCCCGACAAGGTCTATCTGCCCGACGTCATGCACCGCCACGCCGTGGACTTCATGACGCGCAATCGTGAAAAACCGTTCTACCTCTACTACTCCCTTTCGCATATTCACGGGGAAATTCTGCCGACGCCCGACAGCGTGCCCGACAGCAAGGACCACTACGCCGACAACATCGCCTACATGGACAAACTCGTCGGCCAGCTCGTCGCCGAGCTCGACCGCCTGAAGCTCCGCGAAAATACCCTGGTCGTCTTTTTCGGCGATAACGGCACGGGCGGTGGCTACGCGGATCGCTCTACGGTGAATGGGCGTCGTCTGTCCGGGTCCAAGGGCGACATGCTCGAGGGTGGCGCGCTCGTCCCGATGATCGTGAACTGGCCGGGCAAGACTCCCGCCGGAAAAATCTCCGCCGACATGACGGACTCGACGGATTTCTTTGCGACCTTCGCCGAACTCGCCGGCGCAACCCTTCCCGCCAAGACCGTCATCGACGGACGCAGCATGGCCGCGCAGTTCCGCGGCGAAAAAGGCCAGCCGCGCGACTGGGCCTTCATCCAACTCGCGCGCAGTTGGTATGTCCGAACGGCCGGCTGGAAACTCAACCAATCCGGCGAGCTCTTCGACATGAGCGAGGCGCCGTCGGGCGAGAAACTCGTCGCTCCCGGCACCGAAAGCCCCGCCGGCCGCGCCGCGCGTCAACGCCTCTCCGCCGCCCTTGCGCAACTGAATCCCGCGGGCGGCATCCCCGACACCGGCGATCCCTCCGGTCGTCACGCCTCGAACGTAAACAAGAAAGAGAAAAAGAAGAAATAACCCGAGGTTTCACTTCACCGGTTTCCACCAAACGTATCGCATGTCGCTGAAACTCGTTTTGCGCCGCCTCATTGGGCTGGTCTGTGTTCTGACCGTCACGGCCTCGACGGCAGCTGACGGCGTTGTCGCCGCCGTGCGTGCGGCCGATGATGAGCGGGTCGCGGCTACGATCGCAGGCGATCACGCACGTCTTGCCGCGATTTACTCCGACGATCTCCGCTACGTCCACTCAAGCGGGAAAATCGACAACAAGACCGAGCATGCCGACGGTCTCGCGAAACGTGCGTCGGTCTACGAGCGATTTGACTACCAGACCCGGGAATTCCGGCTGGCCGCCCCGGGCGTGATGTTGATGTCGGGCCGGGTGGTCATCCATTCGACGAACGCCAAAGGTAAGAATCAAAACGACGTCAACTTCCTCGCCGTGTGGCGGGAAGAGCAGGGACGGTGGAAGCTGCTCGCGTGGCAAGCGGCCAAGAACCTTCCCCCGGTGCCAGCCAATCGCTAACCTTTCGCGCTATCGCCGACGCTCATTCTCGCCAGTCCCCCGGACCCAAACTCTTCCATACATACCAACCAATGAAATCCCTCCGATTCTTTAGATTCGTGCAGCGCGCGTTTATTCCGTTCATCGTCATGATTCCTAGGCTAGCCGCGCAAGCCGCGGGACAGCCACCGTCCAAACCGGAAGTGGTTGAACTTTCACCGTTCGAAGTGACGGCGAGCCCGAACCGTGGATATACCGCTTCCGAAACGATGTCGGGCAGCCGCGTGAAGACGCTGATCGCCGATCTGCCATACGCAGTGAATGTGATGACGAGTGAATTTCTGGAGGACTTCGGCCTGCTGGAACTCAACGACAATCTGACTCACGTCAGCGGCTTTACCGGCTTAGATATCGGCGGGAATTTCTTCCTGCGTGGCTTCGCCGCTTCCTATCAATTGCGTGACGGATTTTTTCGTTTGGGACGTTATGGTTCGAGCAACATCGATCGCATCGAAATCATCAAGGGCTCCAGCGCCGCCATCTATGGGCGAACGTCTCCCGGAGGCATGATCAACATGATCTCCAAGCAGCCAAAGGGGGAAGCCAGCCAAAAGCTCGCATTTAACTACGGGGACTACGGCACGCAGCGTGTCACCCTCGAGGCCACCGGCCCGCTGGTTTCCAGCAAACTCGGCAAGACCAACTACATTATTACCGGCAGCCACTTCCAGCGCGAGTTCGATATGGATTACGCGCGGAACCGTAACCAGGAATATTACACGGCCGTGAGCCACGCCTTTCCTGATGGCTCGAAGCTTTTTCTCTCCGGAGAGTACTTCTTCCAGGTGCGCCATGCCCCGTTGTCCGCCGCTCCGTTGATCGTCGATCAAAAGGGCACGGCTTCGACGGCGGACGACGGTGCGGTCGGCTACGCCACGAACTTGGCCAACTACAACCCCAACGGACCGAACAGTGAGCTCAACCGCGGCAGCGACTCGTTTACGGCCTATTACGACAAGCCCATCAGTTCGGTGTTCAACTTCCGCGTATCCGGTAACTATTACCGCGGGCGTCGCTGGGACTACAATATCAACAACGGCTGGGCCACCATTAACATTAACCCCGCCGGCGCAGCCGCGCCTTCGTCCCTGCGGGGCGCCACGCCCCAGCGCGCCCGCATTTTCCAAGACGGCGGAGGCACCCAAGCCGACCTCTTGGCCCACTACTTTACGAACGACCGCAAGCTCGAGCATCGCACGCTGCTCACGTTTGATTTCAATGATTTCTACAGTTGGAATCCGCAGCAGCCCTACGGTGGTGCAGCAGACCTGGCGGCTTGGAACGCCACGCTCCGTCGCGTCACACTCGATGCAAATTACAATCCCGTGAGCCCGATCGCCTATTTCCCGAAATGGTATTGGGACGCGCCCACTACGCCGTTCACGCGGAGTAATAAATTTCACACCCGGGTCTTCGGCAGTCTCCTCCGTCAGCAGACCTCGTTTTTGGAGGGGCGGTTACTCGCCTACACTGGCGCACGCTACGATCGGGTGCGGCACCAGCACCGCGACCGCACCACGGCTGCGACGTCCTTCACTCCGTTCATCCCGGGCTACAAGGTCGGCGATTTGATCGATAAAGAGGTTTCGGCTTTCAAACCCAACGTCGGCGTTAACTACAAGATTCTCGGTGATTTTCGCCTCTTCGCCAACTATAGCGAAAGTTTTTTCATGGACCAGGGCGACACGCCGCTCGCGATTGCCAATCCGACCTACAAGCCGGAAATTGCGGACGGTTGGGACTACGGATTCAAGGGCTCCCTCTTAGGCGGCCGCCTCAGTTACACGTTGAGCGGCTTCTATATCAATCGCCACAACGCTTCAGTGCAGGATTTGATCGAATCTCCGGCCGGTTCGGGCTCCTTCGTCGAAGAGTCTCGGCGGGACGGCGATCAGTTGGTCCGGGGCTATGAGGTTGATGCGAGTTGGAGCCTGTCGGATGATTTTTCTGCGATGGTCAGCTACGGTTCGGTTCATTCGATTTACACCAACTACGGGGCGGCGAATCCGTTGGTCATTGGCCGGCCGGTTCAGTTCGTCGCCCCCTACAATGGCAGTGCGAGTGTTAAATTCACGCCCGGCCGCAGTGGCCTGAAGGGGTTTTCCGCCAATTTCGGCGTCACCTTCGTGGGCGCCACACCGCTCGCTCCCCCGGAAGCGGGCGATGTCTATGCGACGAGTTCCAGAGGCGTGCGCACCTTGGTGAGTTCGACCGGACAATGGAAACTCAAGTCCCCCGCCTACTCGATTTGGAGCCTCGGATTGCGCTACGCGCTGAAGAGCACGGGGAATTTCAGCCACAGCCTCTCGGCGAATGTGAATAATATCTTCGACGAGAAATATCTCCGCGCCGGCTCGGGCGGATCCAATTCCCGGTTCGTCGGTGAGAAACGCGCCGTCTACTTCACCTACACGCTGGGCCATAAGGGCGCGAAATTCTAAGGGTCGTGCGGCGAACCCACCTCAGTGGCCGGAGCCATGCGCTCCGTGTGCGCACCGTCACGCTGTTTCTGCAGTTTGAAAACCTCTCCATGAAATTACTCCACTCGTTTGCGATGGGCGCCCGCCTGCTTGCTGGGTTCGCCCTCACTCTGGGGAGCGTGGCGGCGCGGGACATTTTCGTGGAAGGTCCCGCGCAGCTCGCGAGTTCGCTCAAGGCGGCGCGAGCGGGCGATACCGTGACACTCAAGAATGGTGACTGGAAGGATGCCAAGTTCGTCGTCAATCAGGGTGGCAGCGCTGGGAAACCGATCGAGATCCGTGCGGAAACTCCGGGTGGCGTGAAGCTCAGCGGCTCGTCGGCGTTGGAGGTCAATGCGCCCTACGTGACGATTGACGGCTTCTTGTTTCAAGGCGGTGCGACGACGCAGAGTTCGGTGATTCACTTCAAGTCGCATCATGGGATCGTCCGCAACACGGCGATCATCGACTACAATCCGCCCTCCTTCGAAACCGAATGCTACTGGGTGTTCTTTGCCGGCGACGACAACCTCGTCGAGCAGTGCTACTTGAAGGGGAAGAATAACCACCATCCGCTGATCGGTAATGCCATCGACGGCAGCCGGCGCAACACGGTCCGCCGTTCGTATTTCAAAAATATCCCCTATGTCGCGAACTCCAACGGCCGCGAAATCATCCGGGTCTGGGGCTCCGGAAAACTTGAGGAGCGTGACGACGACGGAGCCTACTTCACGATCGAGGGGAACCTCTTCGACCGCGCCGACGGAGAGGGGACCGAAACGATTTCCCTGAAGTCGAATCACAACGTTGTGCGGAACAACACCGTCATCGCCACGCGCGGCGGCATCAATATCCGGCGCGGAAATTTCAACACGGTGAAGGACAATATTGTGCGCGGACAGGGCGTCGACGGCGCGCACGGCCTACGGATGTCAGGACGCGAGAATGTGGTGCAGGGAAATTTCATCTCCGGCTGCGACTACGGCATTCGGGTGGCGTGCGGGGAGTACATCACTGAGGCGCTGACGCCGAGCTACACGCCCGACGTAAAACCGAACAGCAAACGCACGGCGCAGGTGCGCATCCCCACCTATCCGCAGGTGCGCAAGCTCACGCTCGCCGACAACGTGCTCGTTGGAATCTCGGGTCCCGATTTGGAAATCGGGTCGTCCTACAAAGGACATTGGCCGGAGTCCCAGCAGGTGCTCCTGCCCGAGGAGTGCCTGATCAAAAACAATCGCTTCGTGCGCCCACAGGACGGTGCGTCGGTGTTGGTGACGGTGGCCGAGCGGACGCCGCCCTTGGATCGATTCGTGTTTAAGCCGAATGTCTACAGCGGAAACGTGCTCGTCGGAACCGGCAGCGTCGCCGCGGCTGCCCGCGAAGGATTTGCGACGCAGACGTGGCCCGTCGGCTGGACGGAAGTGCAGGAGAGCGCGGCCCTCAAGCCGCTCACGGCCGAAGACGTCGGTCCCGCGTGGATTGTCGCTCTCCGCAAAGCAGGTGGTCTGACCGTCGAGGACATTTCATCTGCGAGACCTGCGGTTACGCCTGAACCCAAGAAGAAAAAGAAGAACCGCTAGAGAACAGGCCGCATCTGTTGAAAACCCATTTTCGTTACTCCTCTGTCGCCGCGCTCTGCCGCAAACTTCCACCACCATGAAAACGCTCCTCCGTTTTATCCTCTGCTTGTCTGCCGTCGGGTTGGCCCACGCCGCCGACTCGGCGCCCTCGCGTCCCAATATCCTCTTCATCGCCGTCGATGATCTACGTCCTGAATTCGGCGCGTATGGGGCGAGCTATATCAAGAGCCCGAATCTTGATCGCATCGCCAAGGCGGGCATCACGTTCAACCGCTCCTATTGCCAGCAGGCGGTCTGCTCGCCCACGCGCTCCAGCCTCCTCACCGGCACGCGCCCCGATACCACCAAGGTTTGGGACCTCGTCACGCATTTCCGCGACGCGCTCCCGGACGTCGTCACCCTCCCGCAACTTTTCAAAAACAACGGGTACTTCGTCCAGGGTATGGGCAAAATTTATCATGGCAGCCTCGACGACCCGCAATCTTGGTCGGTGCCGTGGGGCACGCCGAAGGCCGAGACCTACGCGCTACCGGAAAATGTGAAGCTCAACGCGCGTCGCTACGGCGTCGACCCCGATGGCGACAACGCCCCCGCCGCGAAGGGCAAAGGAAAAGGCAAAGATGCGAAAACAGCGAAAGCCGCCAAGGGCGAACTCCCCACGGTTCCGGATTCCATGCCTGCCGCGAAGAACATCCGCGGCCCCGCCTTCGAGGGCGCCGATGTGCCCGATAATTTTTTCCAGGACGGCAAAGTCGCCGAACTCGCAGTTTCGACGCTGCAAGCCATCAGTAAGGAAAAGGAGCCCTTCTTCCTCGCGGTGGGCTTCGTGAAACCTCACCTCCCGTTCATCTCGCCGAAGAAATACTGGGATCTCTACGACCCGACCAAGATCGAGCTCGCGCCGAATAAATTCCGGCCCAAAGGCGCGCCCGACTACGCGATTCAACCCGGCGGCGAACTACGCAATTATTTCGGTATTCCCGAAGGCTCGGTGCCCGACGATCTCGCCCGTAAGCTCAAGCACGGCTACTACGCTGCGATCAGTTACATGGACGCCCAAGTCGGCAAAGTCCTCGACGAACTTGACCGTCTCGACCTCCGGAAAAACACCATCGTGATCCTCTGGGGCGACCACGGTTGGAAGCTCGGCGAGCACGATGCGTGGTGCAAACACAGCAACTCCGAGAACGACACCAACACGGCGCTGCTCCTCTCCATTCCCGGCATGAAAAACGCGGGCACGAAGAGCAACTCCATCGTCGAATTCGTCGACATTTATCCAACGCTCGCCGACCTCGCCGGCCTGCCGCTGCCGAAGCACCTCGAAGGTGTGAGCTTCAAGCCCGTGCTCGATGATCCGCAGCGCCCGTGGAAATCCGCGGCGTTCAGCCAGTATCCCCGTAACTCCGGCAAGACTGGCGTCGGTCAACTCATGGGCTACGCGATGCGCACGGAGCGCTACCGTTTCGTGGTGTGGGTGGCTCGCACCGATCACTCGAAGATCGATGCGATCGAGCTCTACGATCACAATTTAGATCCGCAGGAAAATACCAATATCGCGAAAGCGCCGGGCAATAATGAACTGGTCGACCGGCTCCTCACCCAATGGCGCAAGGGTTGGCAAGGCGCGAAGCCGGCGATGGCCCAACGGTAGTTGGGGGCTGCTAAGCGCCGGCATTATGCGTGCCGAGCCCATTACCCATTGTCACTCACCCATGCCTTTCTGCTGGGGCTGCTGACTCTGGCGTCTGCTGAAATCGGGCACCGGTTGAAACCGTGTAGCGTCGGCAAGCGTGCGAGAGGCGAGCCTATCTTCTCGGCCGGTGGTCGCGGCGAAAAAAGCGCAGGTGACGCAGCTGCGGCGAGCCGCGGCGGTGGGAGCCGAAGCTACGCGGGGAGACCCGGCGGATCGTGGTCGGGTGCGGCCGGATTTTTCGACTGCGGTAGTTCCACGCTCGCCAAGCGGAGGGACCGCCCGCACGCCTTGGCGCGCAGCGCCGCTGGGCAACCGACGTGGCAGATCGTAATAATTGAGGTTGAGCGCCGTCACCGTCGGAGGGATCCCTTGGACCCGCGCCACCGCGACCGCCATCTGCCACCGTTCACTGGGGATGCGCTGCCTTCGCGGCCCGGCGGCGCTCGACCCGTCTGGGAAACGCCGGGTGCGCATTGGCCGGGTCCGCCGAAGCGGAAGGTTGCACCGCTGTCATCGAGTTTGTCGTGGTCATCACCACCCATCGCAGCACGACCCCGTCGCCGGGTTGCGCACGCTTGCCCAAGCTGCACCGTAGCACCGAGCGGCGCGAAGGGTGGTCAACTGGAGCGCAAGCGGCGGACCGGGATGACGAGTTGGCGACGGCGAGCGAAGGCGAGGGCGATGGGCGTGGCCGTGAGCACGGCACCGGCGATCGCCGGCCAAGGATGCCGATCAAGGAGAAATCCGAGCACGACGAGCGTGGGTGCAACGAGGACGAAGAAAAGCGAGAGGGCGCGCAACTTGGCGGCGCAGACGAGGCCGAGGAACAGGGCCGGGATGGCCACGACCAGAGGCACGAGCACCAACAGCGTCCCGGCGACGAAGGGAATCGGAGCGAGGGATTTTCCGGGGTAGTGAAAAACGAAAGCGATCAGAATGACGCAGATAGTGGCGAGCGTCAGCGGGAGGACGAAGCGGGCCCAGGCGGCGTGCGTCGCGTAGAGCGGGGAAACGGTGGCGAGTTGGTCGATGGTCAGCAACACGCCGATCGAACCGAGCAAGCCCCGGGCGAGGTCGATCCAATGACCGGAGAAACGGAGCACCTGCTTGAGCATCACCCAGCGACTGCCGTTCCGACGTTCGATCTCGAGTTGGTGAAGATCGCGGTAGCTGCGCTTCCGGCTATAGAATGCGGGCAGCGGCACCAAGAGTGCGAGCGCGGAGCCGATGAGAATCAACCAAGGGAGTGTCATTGCGTGGGCTGGGAGATAAGGGCGACGCAGAGCGCGAGGTCCGAATCGTGTAATGCGAGCTGCGGCGTGGTTTTCACGGAAAACTTTTAGCGATCAGAAAAAATGGGACGTTGAGGGGACGATGCCGTGGGTGATTCGCGGGAGGTGACGCACGCCGGACCCTGTGAACGCTACCGCGTAGTACGGCGGAAAGACTCGGCGTGGTAGTCGAACCACGTCGTGCGATACATCGTCACGAGTTTATCATGCTCGTGGGCGAGACCTTCGACCTCGAGGTAGGTGTGGTCGAGGCCGGCGGCGAGGAGGGCGGCGTGGAAATCGCGGACGGTCGGAAGGTGACCCTCGTCGCGAGTGCCACACGTGACGGCGATGCGGAGGCCGGATTTGAGGGCGGCGGCGTTTTGCTTGATCAACGCGTAGACGTCGTTGGCGACGAAGTTGGCGCGATCGGAGCCGAGGTAGTCATTGGGGTAGGCGGTGGGCTTCGTCGGATCGTAGAGGTCGAGCAGGTGCATCACGTTTCCGGCTTGATTGTGGAGCGAGCAAAAGAGTTCGGGATATTTGAGGGCGAGGCGAGTGGCACCACGACCGCCCATGGAAAAACCTTCGATAGCGCGACCATCACGGCGGGCGATTGTGCGGTAGAGGGTGTCGATGTGCGGCAGAAGTTCGCGGATGATCAGCGTTTCGGCGGGATATTTTCCGTCGGCAGAATCTTTGTAGAATGTGTTTTTCCCACCGTTGGGGAGAACCATCATCATGGCGGGCCAGCGACCGGCGACGATGCCGTCGTGGAGTGCTTTCACGGCGGTGAAACTGTGGAGTTCATTGCCGCCGGCTCCGTGGAGATTGTAGATCACCGGGTAGCGGCGGGTGGGCTCGGTTTCGTAGCCGGGAGGAAGATAGACGCAGTAGCCGACGTCGCGCGCGAACGCTTGGGAGAAAAACGTGTGATGAGTGACGCGGGTGGGGAGTTGTCCGGGTATTGGTGGATTGACCCAGACGGTCTTGGCGTTGAGGGCGGCGATATCCTTGGGCACGCCGTGGTCAGCGGCGGTGAGGAGCGGCGAGAGGCCCCCGAAAAAAAGGAGCACAAGCGAGAGCGGGGGATGCATGGGGGAAATCGTGCGGGGAAAGTGGCGGGTCAACCTGCACATGGCGCGCCAAGACGTCGATCGTGGGGAGCGGCTGAGGGCGATCACGGGAAACTTTTCTGCGGACCGGCGAAGTCGGGGCGCACCCGGCCATCGAGGGCGATGAGGGGCTGGGGGGCAGCGACGCGGCCGAGGGCACGGACGCCGGGACCGATGCCGTCACGGCCGAGGTCGGGGTGCGAGCCGTCGGCGATCGCGGTGAGGCGAGCGACGATCGCGGGATTCTCTGCGGCAACGTTGGAGGCCTCGCCGATATCGGAGCCGAGGTGGTAGAGTTCGTTTTTCGCGAGATGGAGTTTCCAGGGACCGGAGCGGACGGCCTCGAGGAGCAGGCCACGGTGATAAAGGAAGACGTCGCGGGGGGGAGTAGCGGGAGCACCGACGAGAATCGGCCAGAGGTCGACGCCGTCGATCTTGCGGTCGGTGGCGAGGGGAGCGCGGGCGAGCTTTGCGAACGTGGGGAGCACATCCATCATCGTGGTGATCGCAGCGGTCGAGGAGGCGGCGGGGATTTTCCCGGGCCACCAAGCGAGCGCGGGGACGCGGATGCCGCCTTCGAGGGTCGAGCCCTTGCTGCCGCGGAGGGGGGTGTTGGTGGCGCCTTGCTGGGTGGGGCCGCCGTTGTCGGAGACGAAGAGGACAAGTGTGTTGCGATCGAGCTTTTGCTCGCGGAGCGCGTCGAGGATTTGGCCGACGCTCCAATCGACCTCTTGCACCCAGTCACCGAGCTGACCGTGGGGGGAAGAGCCGCGGAATTTCTCGGACGGATAGAGGGGAAAATGGACGGCGTTGTGAGCGAGGTAGACGAAGAAGGGGCGGTCTTTCGCATGGGCGTCGCGGATGAACGAGACGGTTTTCTCAGTGTAGCGGCGAACGAGCGGAACCTGATCTTCGGCGCGAATGCGGCCGATGACGGTTTCATTTTCGATCAAAGCGAGCGGCGGCTGCACCCCGCCGCGAATGCCGATGCCATCGTCCTCGACCGGGGCGGCAGATTTTTTGGGTACCGGATTCGTCGCTTTAGACGCTTTGGCCGCATTGGGTTGTTTGCCGAAATTGCTTTTGGCGCCGTCGACGGCCGGGCCCATGTCGTTGGAGTAGGGCAGACCGAAATAGTAGTCGAAGCCCTGGCGGCGCGGAAGGAATTCGGGCTGATCGCCGAGGTGCCATTTGCCGATAGCGGCGGTCGCGTACCCGGCGGCGCGAAGGACGTCGGCGATCGTGTGTTCGTCGGGATGGAGGCCGATGGCGGCGTTGGGAAATAGGACGTGGGGGATGGGGAGGGCGCGCTTGGGATACGAGCCGGTCATCAGCGCGGCGCGCGACGGTGAACACACGGGCGCGGCGTAGTGACTCGTGAGCTTGCGGCCTTCGGCGGCCATGCGGTCGAGGGCCGGGGTGCGGTTGGTGGAACCAAAGGGGCCAATCTCTTGGTAGCCGAGATCGTCAATGTTGATGAGGACGAAATTGGGGCGGGTGGTGTTGGCAGCGGATGCGGCGGTCACGACGAGCGGCAGGAAAACCGCGGAGAGCAGGGCGAAGGCGAGAGAGGATTTTTTCATGGAGAGGAAATTAAAAGTCAGGAGAGGTGGAACCGCTCATCTCCCCTAATTTTCCGGAGGTGAAGGGTGCGTCTGAGGGGTGCGGGTCTCGCCGCATCGGCGAGGCGCGGGGCAAGTGCGGTGGCGCGGGAACTGTTTTTTGCTGAGCGAAGATTCGCGGTTCGCTGGTTCGGTTTGGTGAGGGTAGTTCGGGACGGTTCAGAGTTTAGTTTTTCCGTTTTTCCCGGCCTTGCCGGCTTTCGTGCCGGTGCCATCGCGGTCGAGGAGATCGGGGAGCGGGAGGTAATCAAAATCGACAATCATTTTTTCCGCGAGGGTGGTGCGGAGCTCGCGTTCGATCGTGTGCAGGGCGGCTTGGCCGCTGAGGTTGTTGAGTTCGGACGGATCGGCTTCGAGGTCGTAGAGTTCGTAGACTGGGCGCGGGGTGGTGAAGTAGGTGGTGCGGAGGCCGGCGGAGAGTTTGCCCTGCTCGTTGGCGGTGGTCATCTGCGTCCAGCCGGCACCTCCGGAGGAGTCGACCGGAGAATACGGCACCCACGGAGTGCAGTTGTAGATGAATTTGTAGCGGTCACTGCGGGCGCTGCGCGAAAAATCGTTGGCGGAGCTACGCATCTGGAGGGTGACGGGAGCGGTGCCGTGAGGTCCGCGTTCGCTGAACACGTGTTTACGGGGGACATAGGTTTTGCCTGTGAGGAGGGGGAGGAAGTTATGGCCGCTCATCTTCGGCCCGGGGGCGAGGCCGGCGGCGGCGAGGAGCGTGGGGGCGATGTCTTCACCACTGAGCAGCGCGCGGGAATCACCGCCGGGCTTGACGACGCCGGGCCAGCGGATGACGAGGGGGACGTTGCAGCCGGGATCGTAGAGGGAGCCCTTGCCGTGAGGGAGCGCGGCGCCGTTATCGCCGGCGAAGACGACGATTGTGTTGCGGGCAAGTCCACGCTCGGCGAGCAAGTCGAGGACGGCCTTCATGCTGCGATCGACGCGGTTAACTTCGCCGCAGTAGTCGGCGAGTTGTTCGCGCAGGCCGGGTAAATCGGGCCAGTGGGGAGGAAGTTTGAGAGTGGCCGGATCGGGGCGGTCCGAGGCTGGGGGCGTCCACGGGTGATGCGGATCGCTGAAATTGAGCCAGAGGCAGAACGGTTTGTCGGCGGGTTTTTGAGCGAGAAATTCGCGCATCTGTTCGATGGCGACGGTGTCTGAGCCGGTGCGCAAGTAGTCCACCCGTTGCGCAAACGATTTCAGGCCGTGCTCGGCGAGGATGCGAGCACTGGTCGGGCCGTTGGCGGGGTTGGACCCATCGAGGTGGTAGGCGCGACCGCAGATCCCGGTGTAGTAACCGGCTTTTTCGCGGAGGATTTCGGGGAAGGTGATTTCGTCACGTGGGAGCGGCGAGGAGAACCGCGTCATGCGGGCGCCAACGGCGGAGCGGCCGGTGAGGTAACCGGCGCGGGATGGCACGCACTGGGGCGCGACAGTGAACAGGCGGTGGAACTTCATGCCCTCGGCGGCGAGTTGATCGAGGGCGGGCGTGCGGACGTTGGGATCGCCATAGCAGCTGAGAAACGGGTAGCTGTGGTCGTCCGACAGCACGAAGAGAATGTTGGGCTTCGACGACGTGGCCGCGGTGAGCAGGCCGGCGGTGAACGCGAAAAGCAGGGTGATGAGTGGGGCGGGGAGGCTCATGGTGAGGGGGTGGTGAATTAACGTCGCCGGACGGCGCTGGGTGCAATCAATCTTCGGTGAGCGGTCACTTGTTTCAGTCGGTAGATTTTCCGCAAAACAACGGGACCACGGCTCAGCGCACTCCGGTCGATCGAGCCGTGCCAAAAAAACGGGCAAACAACCTCCCTTTCAGGTGCGTAATTTGCTGGTCACGGGAAAACTGGCGGAGGAGAGGCGATTTCAACGCGAACTAAACTGGCGCTGGTAAGTGATTTTCAGAGGAGAATCCCGCGAGAATTGCCGCGGTTTTGCCGCCTCCGTTGCAATGCTCGGCGAAAGGACACGGGCGGTTCATGGTCTGGTTGAGGATGGACTCGCGCCATTTCGGCCACTCGCCTGAAAGTCGCTGAAAGACAGATTCGCGGGCGAGTGATTTGGCCTGCACGAACAACAGCCCCGGATGAACAGCCCGGGATGAATGGACATAGCTTGGACCGTCGCTTCACCAATACGGCTTTTTGCCCGTTGCGGAGAATAGTGCCCTTATTCTCCGCATGAAAAGCGGAGATTATCCCTTGCTGCGCGAAGAATGCCGGACAAGTTCACCGCATAAACTGCGGAGATTAAATGTATATCCACGAACGAAAGGACTGGCCGGACTTCACTTGGGACCACGCCGCCATCACTCCGCTGTTGAGTGACGTGAGGCATACGCAGGGGCGCTTGCTTGGGAAGATGGAAGGTTTGGGCTTCCATCTGCGCGAGGAGGCGACCTTGGCCACGCTCACGCAGGACGTGATCAAGACGAGCGAGATTGAAGGGCAGACGCTGGATATCCAGCAGGTCCGTTACTCGATCGCGCGGCGCATGGGCATCGAGATCGCGGCCCTTCCGCAGATGGATCGCAGCGTCGAGGGTATCGTTGAAGTGATGCTGGACGCCACTCGCCACCATCAGAAGCTGCTCGATCAGGATCGGCTGTTCGGCTGGCATGCGGCACTGTTCCCGACCGGGCGCAGCGGCATGCGGAAAATTATCGTGGGCGGCTGGCGCACCGATACATCAGGGCCAATGCAGGTTGTTTCCGGTGCCTTCGGACGGGAAAAGGTTCATTACGAGGCCCCGCCTCATGACAGGCTCAACGCAGAAATGACCCGGTTTTTGGCGTGGCTGAACGCCGGCCCTGCAACCGATCCGGTCCTGACCTCTGCGCTCGCACATTTCTGGTTCGTGACGATCCATCCATTCGACGACGGCAACGGCCGCATCGCCCGCGCCATCGCCGACATGATCCTCGCGCGCTCTGAAAACAGCGCGCAGCGTTTCTACAGCATGTCCGCGCAAATCCAGCGTGAACGAAACGCCTATTACGACATTCTCGAGGCCAGTCAGCGTGGCGACCTGAATATCACCGCTTGGCTTGAATGGTATTTTGCCTGCCTCAGGCATGCGATAAATTCATCCCATGAAATTCTCGACGCCGTTTTGACGAAGGCAAATTTCTGGAAGCTCCACGAGGGGGAGACGTTCAGCGACCGTCAGCGCAATCTGATCAACCGGCTTTTGGACGGTTTCGACGGCAAGCTGACTTCCTCAAAATGGGCGAATATCGCCAAATGCTCCCCGGATACCGCGCTGCGCGACATCACCGACTTGATGGAGCGGAACATTCTGGCCAAGGATGACGCTGGCGGACGCAGCACCAGCTATCGCCTGAAATAAAACCGCAGCCCAATCAATGATCGGCGTTCTTGCGCACGGGTGTGCTACACCGCTGGATCGACGTGACATAGCTTGGGCAGTCGCATCCCTATTGAGTTGGATGCGGATTCATCGCGGATGAAAGAGGCCGTAGGGTTCCCTGCGGCTGACAAGGACAAGTGCTACGAGGCGGGAAAGGCATTGGGGTATTCAGAGGACGTGGGCGAGGTTGGCTCCGTGTGGCGGAGGATTAGTAGCCGAGAAGCCGCCCAGTGAGGATTTCCCCAATAGGCCGCGCGATTGGCATGTGGCCCCCGCCTCGCTATAGTTGGCTCGTAGGTTCGGCCCAATGTTCCCGAAAGCGTGGTATTTGGGACGCGCCGAAGTGGCGCGGATCGCCGCTAGAACTTCTGGTCGAATGCTGAGTCTCCTCGGAAACATGATGGCGAGGGCTGCCTCGGCTCCTCGCTTGGTGGCGTGTCACCCTTTCTGACTACACGACGCCGACGGCGTAGTGTGATATAAACTGCTAGCATTCTTCTGTCGCGAATCGCACCCGT
Source organism: Opitutus sp. GAS368 (assembly GCA_945871085.1). Taxonomy (GTDB): domain Bacteria; phylum Verrucomicrobiota; class Verrucomicrobiia; order Opitutales; family Opitutaceae; genus GAS368. The sequence continues at coordinate 25,982 of CAMBVX010000011.1, forward strand.
CCGATCCATTGTTTCACGCATCGCGTCGGGCAGAACGGTCTATCGAACCAACCCAATCCACCCTCCCCAGTGAAACCTGTGATGAAATCTGTGATTCTCCCGTTGTCTGCTTTGGCCGTGTTGGCCAGTCCGAGCTTTGGGCAGCGGGCCCTCCCGCCGGCACCTGCGACCGACGCCCCCGTCGAACTCTCGCCCTTCCTCGTCGATGCCAGCAAGGACGTCGGCTACCAAGGCGGTAACACGACCTCCGGCAGCCGACTCAACACCAGCCTGAAGGACACCGCGGCCACCGTGCAGGTGTTCACGCCGGAGTTTCTCCAAGACCTCGGCGCCAACAGTCTCGCCGAGGTCCTGGCATACGGGACCTCGGTCCAGCCCGACCTCACCGACACCTCGCCCGATTTCGGTGGCTCCCCGAATGGCCGCCCTGATTCCGGGCGGCAGGACTTCGTCTTCAAGTCCCGCGGCCTCGACACCTCCCGCATGGTGGATTTCTTCAACACCAACATTCCGATCGACACGTACAACACCGGCCGACTCGAGCAATCCAGCGGGCCCAACGCCGTGCTCTTTGGCATCGGCGCGGCCGGCGGCTCCATCAATGCCAGCACCAAGCGCGCGTTGGCCGAGCGCAACATCTACACTCTCCGCAGTCAGGTAGGATCCTGGGACACTTGGCGGCTCGAAACCGACGTCAACCAGGTCCTCCGACCGAATGTGCTCGCCCTGCGCGTGATGGGAGTGACCGAGAGCGCGGAGACCTGGCGCACCTGGGAGTACTCAAAACAAAAGCGCCTCACCGCCGCGGTCACGGTGCGCCCCTGGACACAGACGGGCATCCACCTCGGCTACGAGACCGGCCGTGCGGATCGCAGCATCTCCCAGCAATGGAATGCCGAGGATCAACTGAAACTCTGGCTCACCAGCGGCCGCCCACTGCGGAGCGGCCTTTGGACGGCTGCCAACCTGGCGACCGACCAGCCGCTCGGCGTCACCACGATGGGTACCGGAAGCCTGAATACATTCATCGAGAGCGACGGCTCGTACGCCAACTTCCGCAACCTGCGGCAGAGCACCTACGCCAATCTCAGCCTGCCCGCCACCCAGCGTCCGACCGACGCCACGCTTCTGCCCACCTCGCTCATGCCCTACCGCGTGAGCTGGATGGGGCCCGGCGCCTTTTTCCGGACTGATTTCAATGCCCGCAGCCTTACGGTCACCCAGCAGGTGGCCCGGGGGGTCAATCTCGAGGCGGCCTATCGCCGGGAGCACACCGCCATCGACCTCCGCCGCGCCTTCGTCGGGGTGCTGCGCGGCGATCCCAACAGCCAGACCGTCAACGCGGCCGGTGCACTCGTCGCGAACCCCAACGCCGGCCGCCTCTACCTCGAGGACAATTGGGGCCGCGCCGAAACCACCTACGACACCGAATCGATGCGCCTCAGCCTCAACTACGAGGCCCAACTGGGAAGATGGGGGCGCCATCTGCTCGGCGCGATGTGGCAGCGGTATCAGCAGGATACCTATACGATGGATTTTTTTGAAATCCTCGTCGATGCCAGCAACCGCCCCATCGGCACGGCGACCAATCCCGCCGGGACGGACAGCCGGCTCTACCGCCGACGCTACGTCACCGAAGGCGACTATCGGAGCTATTACAACGGCGACGCGAGGATCCCTTTCAACGCCACCATCAACGGCGTGGCCTATCACTCCGCCTACGTGCACGGAAACACCAACCAGATGACCCTGGGCACGGAGAAGACCGACACGATGATGGCCACGCTGCAAAGTTCCTTCTTCCGTGATCGCGTGGTCACGACCTTCGGCTGGCGGCGGGATCAAGCCAGCACCCGCCGCAACGGGATCGGGGTGCTGGCCGCAACGGATCCGCGCGTCACCCGTGGGGAGCGCCTTGCTTTCGAGCAGGATTTCACGAACGACGTCTCCGTGTACGACAAGAACAAGCCGCCGACCTACTCGGCGGGAGTGGTCTGGCACGCGTTGCCCTGGCTTTCGGCTTCGTACAATCGTTCCACTAGCGTCAGCACGCCGGGCCTGCGCGAGACCATCTTTCCCGATGGCGAGCTGCGCCCACCATCCTCCGGATCGGGGGAGGATTACGCGCTGATGTTCAGCCTCCTCGACGGGAAGACCTTCTTGCGCATCAACCGCTACCGGACCGAGGATGTCCGAGGCTCCGGCGCCAATATTCAAAATCTCGTGGTGGCGCCACGGAATCGAATCAACAACGCGCTGCTGCTCGCCACTGTAATCACCCAGGCCGAGTACGATGCCCGCAACATCAACGCCCGGGCGGCGCTGGCCGACAAGGTGTCAACCGGCTGGGAGGCGAATCTCACCACCAACCTGACCAAGGGCTGGGCGCTCCAGGGCAGTTACTCCTACACCGACTACAAGGTCACAAACTGGTTTGATGAGTTCGCGCCCTGGTTTGAGGAGACTCAGGTGTTTTGGAAGGCGAGGCTCGCCGCCACCGGCAAGACCACGGCCGACGTGCGCACCGCCACCGCCGCTGCACTCGGCACGGTCCAGGACGAGATCAACGGCATGCTGACGGCCGTGCAGGAACAGCGCGAAATCTTCGAGCTGAACTATGGCATGCGTCCACACAAGGCCAGCGTCTTCACCCGGTATTCGTTTTCCGAAGGCAGGCTGAAGGGCGCCTTTGTTGGCGGCGGTCTGCGCTACCAAAGCAAAAACGTTCTCCAAAAAAACTTTTCAACCGGTGCGATCTTGGAGGGAGGGGAAGTGTTCGCCACTGACGCCCTCATTGGCTACACGACCGGGGTGTCCGTCGGTTCCCGCCGGATCCAGTGCCGATTTCAACTCAACGTGCGCAACGTGCTCGACGAGACGAAGCCGATCGTCGGACGCTACAACTCGGACTTTTCCGGTGTCCGGCGCGTCATCCTGCTGGAACCGCGCTCCTTCCGATTCACGACCACCTTTGAGTTCTGAGTCCTCACCCGCAGTGGCACCCTCCCGTCTTCGATTCCGCTTCTTGCTTCGCCTGAGGCCCGCCGTCGCGCTCGCGCTCCTGCTGGCGGGTGCCACCGCGTCTGCCGCCACCGTACCCGCCGCCCCGCAGGGTCTCGAACCGGAGCCCGGAGCCGTGCTTTCCGTCTCGATTCCTCATCTCGCCTGGAGCCAGGTTTTCGCGCCGCAGGCCGACGCCATGCCGGAGTATCGGGTGCAGATCGCGCATGATGCCGAGTTCACGCGCATGGCCGACGAGGACCGGATAGCTGGCGTGATTACCCGCTACGTCCCGGATCGCGAGCTACCGCCCGGTGATTACTGGTGGCGCGTCGCGGGCTGCTCTGCGCAGGGTGAAAGCGGACCCTGGTCAGCCGCGCGTCGTTTCATCGTGCAGCCGCCGGAGCGGATCTTCACCGTGCCGGTCGGCGCCACCCACCGGCAGATTCTCGATCTGCTCGGGCAGGCTGCCGCCGCGGCGCCTGCGACGCTGCGCTTTTTGGCCGCGACTTATCGCGTCGCACTCGAGGGAGAATCGCTTTTCCCCTGCCGGCGATTCCACGATCTCGTCATCGATGGCAACGGCGCCACCGTGGTGATTACCACGCGCCCCAAACCGTCCTACCTCGCCCGCCTCGAGGGGTGTCAACGTATCCAGATTAAGAATTTCACGTTCGACTGCGATCCGCCGCCCGAGACCGCCGCGCGGGTGTTGGTCATCGACCGTGCCGCTGGCAGCGCCGAGGTCGAGGTGTTGCCCGGATTCCCGCTCTACGAAGAACTCGACCGCGCCGGCTTCGAAGACAAGGCGCAGCGCGGCGCTGGTGCCCTGCTGCGAAACCCTGCGACGCGCGGGCCCAAGGAGGGCGCGCCAGTGCTGCTCCCCGCCGAGGTGAAGGAGAAGCTGGCCGGTCGTCGGTACCGCATCGCGCCGTTCGAGGCGGCCCAGTTGGCGGAGTTCGCCGTGGGCGATATTTTCGTCCGCGCCGCCGGTCGCTCGGGCAATGGGTTCCAAATCGGTGATTCGGACCAGGTGGTGCTGAACGGACTCACCCTGTATGCGACGCCGGGAATCGGCTTCCAAAGCGACCACACGAATCGTCTCAGCATCATCGGTTGCCGGCTGCTGCGCCGGCCGGAACGCTTTCAGTCAGTGCCGAATGGCGGGCACAACCACCACAACGCGCGCATCGGCCCCTGGGTCGAGGGCTGCACCTTCGAGGCGGTGGGCGACGACACCCTCCACGTCAACGCCACCGTCATCTATCTCCGCGCCAAACTCGCGGCCAACTGCGTGCGCCTCGACCGCGACGACGTGCAGCCGGGCGATCGCCTGCAGTTCTGGGACATGGCGCACGCCCGCCTGGTGAGCGAACGGCGCGTCACCGCGTCGCGCGCCGTAGGTCGGGACACGGAGGTCACCCTCGATGGCGATGTCGGTGCCGTCGAGCCCAGCCGCCGCAGCGGACTGAAGACGACCGAGGGCACGCAGGTGTACAACGTCGACGCCATGTGCAACCAATTCGTCTGGCGGCACAACGTCGCCCGCGATGGCCTGCGCAACGGGCTCGTGCTAAAAGGCACCGGCGGCCTGGTGGAGGACAACCGATTCAGCGATCTGGGCGGCAGTGGGATCCACATTGGAAACACTCCGTTTGAAGGCCTGGCGGCAGCCGACTATGTAATCCGTCGTAATGTGATCGAAAACTGCGGCCTGCTCTCGCCGCGCAAACCGCCGCCCAGCCTCCACGTCACCTTCCTCCGCAGTGAGGGTGCCACGCCGCTGCACCGCAACCTGCTAATCGCGGACAACGTATTCCGCGACAACACCGAGCGCCCGATCGAAATCCAGGCCGCGCGGGGCGTAGTGGTCACGGGTAACCGCTTCGAGAATAGTGCGCGATTGGTTTTTCGCCGGCCGGTCAAGGCGGCGATCCAGTTAAGCAACGTCCACGGGGCCGTCGTGCGCGACAACGTCACCACCGATTCGCGCCTGTCGGGTTTGCCACTGTTGTCCGCCGCGGCTGACTGCACGGACGTGCGCACCGCGCACTAGGCGAAAATTCCCCATCATGCCGATCCGCCCTTTTCTCCTGACTCTCTTCATCTCTTCCGCGGCTATCCTCGGCGCGCAGGCACCCTCACCGCAGGCCAAGGCCAAAACCGGCCGAATCGTAACCCCTGCGCCCAGCCATCCGCCGCTTCGGTCCGTGGACATTACGAAGCTGCCCGAGGGCGCCGAGCAGCTCGATCTCTACTTGCTGATGGGTCAGTCGAACATGAAGGGCCGCGGCATCATGCCCGACGAGCCGAAGCAGGATCCTCGCATTGTAATGATGCACCTCAAAGACGATAAGTGGTATCTCGCGCGTCACCCGCTTCATCTCGTCGGCGCAGAAAAGACCTTTGCCGGTCACGACAACGCCGGCGTCGGCCCCGGGCTCGCCTTTGCGGAGGCGCTGGTGGCGCAGAACGCCAAGGTCGCCCTTGGACTCATCCCTTGTGCGGTCGGAGGCTCGTCGATCAACCTCTGGCAAAAAGGCGCGAAGCTCTACGTCGAAGCCCTGCGTCGTGCCAAGCTGGCGCAGCAAACGACGCCGCCGGTCGAGGCCCGCCTTCGCGGCGTGCTTTGGTTGCAAGGCGAAGCGAACGCGAACACCGCTGGTCTCACGGTCCACGAAGCCAAACTTCTCCAGCTCGTCGACGATCTTCGCGCGGATCTCGCCCAACCGGATCTCCCGTTCATCGCCTGCACCATCGGAGAGATGGGCGACGTATCAAAGCTCGGCGACCAAGGCGCGATGAACCAATTGCTCCTCTCTTTGCCTGCGAAGCGCGCCCACACCGCGTGCGTCGATGCCCGAGATTTGAAGACACACATTGGTGACAGCGTTCACTTCGACACTCCTGCGCAGAACGAGATCGGCAGACGTTTCGCCGTGAAGCTGAACGAGCTGCGGGCGAAATAGTACGCGGTGCACACAATCGCTGCCCCTACAATGAAACACGTCTTCGCACTCTTTTTCGCCGTGCTGCTGACGCCGCTGGCCGCTCTCCAGGCCGCCGAGGAGCCAGCAAAGAAACCCAACATCCTCATTTTGCTCGCCGACGACCTTGGCTGGGCCGATGTCGGCTTCAACGGCAGCAAGGAGATCCCGACGCCGCACCTGGATTCGCTGGCGCGGAACGGCGTGCGTTGCAGCGCTGGCTACGTGACGGCGCCGCAGTGCTCGCCGACGCGCGCGGGCCTGCTCACGGGGCGCTACCAGCAGCGGTTCGGTCACGACAACAACAACTACAACCTGGCCTGCTTCCACACGGGTCAGCGGATCTTCCCCGAGCACCTCAAGGCGGCGGGCTACACGACTGGCATGGTGGGCAAATGGCACCTGGGCATGGCGGCCTCGGATCACCCGCACCAGCATGGGTTCGATGAATTCTACGGCTTCCAGGGCGGCGGGCACGCCTACCTCCAGGAGCGCTGGCAGGATAAGGAGAATTCCGTCCTGAGCGGGACACAGGCCCGCCCGCTCGACGGCAGCCGTTTTCTCACGACAACCTTCGGCCGCGAGGCGGCGGCCTTCGTGCGCCGCCACCCTGATCGTCCGTGGTTCTTGTATACCGCTTTCAACGCGCCGCACATGCCCATGACGATGCCGCCCGGTTACGAGGACAAAGTGAGGCACATCGAAAATCCCAACCGCGCGCGCTGTGTCGCCATGATGATGAACCTCGACGATGCCGTCGGCGAGATCCTCGCCGCGCTCCGCGCCACAGGGCAGGAGGAGCGCACGTTGATCGTCTTCCTCAGCGACAACGGGGGCACCGGCACGCCTGGAAATTTCATCAAGAACGCCTCGCTCAACGTACCCTTTCGTGGCGTTAAGGGCGATGTCTACGAAGGCGGAATTCGCGAGCCGTTTGTCGTTCAGTGGAAGGATCGGCTGCCGGCCGGCCGGAGCTACGACGCGCCGGTCATCTCCCTCGATCTGCTGCCGACCGCTCTGGCGGCAGCCGGCGCGACCCCACTGCCCGGCGTGCCGCTCGAAGGCGTGAACCTCCTGCCTTACTTGCGCGGCGAACGGGCCGAGCCGCCGCACTCCGTGCTCGCTTGGCGCTGGCAAAATAAATGCGCCGTGCGGCAGGGCGACTGGAAGTGGATCCAAAACAAAGGCGACCCTGCCGAGCTCTACGATCTCGCGTCCGATCCATCAGAATGGGTCAACCTCGCCGCCCGCGAGCCCGGGCGGATGCAGGAACTCGCCACGTTATTCGCAAAATGGAATGCACTGAATCCGCCGCTTGATCCCGCGCACCGGGCGAAAGAGGGCCCGGAGTGAGGCTGCCGCTGCGTCGGGCTGGTCGGGCGGGCTTCCCCGGCAGGGCTGATCGTGCACTGCACCCTTGGCGGGGGACGCGCCCGGCGGTAAACAGGCGGACGCCTTTTTTATCTGCGTGACTCTTACCCGTTACCTCTCGCTTACCATCCTAGCCGCGCTGCTCCTCGCGGAGGGATTCGCCGCGCCGAAGTTTGTGCTCGAAGGCTGGCAAATGCAGGATGGACTGCCGTCCGACAATATTCGCAGGGTGGTTCAGACCCGCGATGGCTATCTCTGGATCGCCACCTTCCACGGGTTGGCCCGTTTTGACGGGGTGGCGTTTAAGGCCTTCCATCTCGCGAACACGCCGGCGCTGCGAAACAACTTGATCAACCGTCTATTCGAGGACCGCGATGGCCGGCTCTGGATCGGACACGACACCGGCGAAGTCACGGTATATTCCGGCGGCGAATTCCGCGCGCTTCCACTCGAAGCAACGGCGCCCAAGGTGGCGGTGGAGCGTTTTGCCCAGGGCGCCGACGGCACGGTCTGGATGTTGTACCGCAACGGCGCGCTCCGGTCGTTTCGACAGGAAACCGCTGGTCCCGTCATCCCTCCAAGGGGTGCGCAAGTCGCGGACCTCGAAACAGATTCAGCCGGCACCGTGTGGGTGGCCTACGGAGACACGGTCGCGCGGCTCGGCGACGGCCAGGATCTGTCCTGGGCCGAGGGGTGTCCGCCCCGGGGGTTGGTGCGTCCACGGATCGTGACGGCGCGGCACGGTGGCATCTGGGTATTCGATCGCGGTCTCATCCGGCGCTGGCACGAAGGGCGTTGGGTAGAAGAACGCCGCCTGAATGCTCGCCTCGGTCTTGGAAGCCAGCAGTTGCTGGAAACGAGCACTGGCTTGTTCCTGCTTGGCGGAGTGTCGGTTGAGGGACTCCGCATCGTGGCGGCCGACGGAACCTTGGAGTCTGCCGACGTGGGCACAGACAACCTGTTGGACTGGGTGCGTTGCCTGACGGAAGACTCCGAGGGCACGATCTGGCTCGGTACCGGCGGGAATGGCTTGCGCCGCCTGCGGCCCCGTCGCGTGGAAATGGTAAATCCGCCGGATCAATGGCAGAATCGTCCCGTGCGATCAGTGACCCCCCTGGCCTCTGGCGGCGTGTGGGCCGGGACCGAAGGGGCGGGCGTCTATCGCCTGGAGTCGGGTCGGTGGGAGCGGTTAGGGGAGGATCGGCAATTGCGGACCCCGGTGACCCGGGCGGTGTTGGAGGATCGGCGCGGAACGCTCTGGGTGGTTTCTCCCGGCGCCGGAGGCGTGCTGCAGGCGTTCAATGGCAAGGGCTTTGAGGTGGTCGTGCAAGACCCGGCGCTGAGTCGCCCCACCGCCCTGTGGGAAAGCCGTCACGGTGAACTCTGGGTCGGCACCGAGGTGGGCCCGGCCCTGGTCCAGGACGCGCAATTGCACTGGCCCGCCTCCGGGGGAAAGGCGGAACTCGCCAATACCCGCTGCTTCGCCGAGGGAGCCGAGGGCGCTGTCTGGATCGGCACGCTCGGCAGCGGGTTGGCCCGACTACAGGACGGTGTTGTCGCCCGCTGGCGACAGTCCGATGGGCTGGCTTCCGACTTCGTGCTCTCACTCCAGGCCGAGCCGGAGGGCAGCGTCTGGGCGGGCACCTACGGGCACGGGCTGAGCCGAATCCAGGGCGGTCGCTGCGCGACGGTGTCCTCCCGCCACGGCCTGCCCAGCGACGTGATCTTCTCCATCCTCGATGATGAGCAGGGTAGTTTCTGGATGAGTTCGCCGGCGGGGATTTTTCGGGTGGCGAAAGCGGACCTCCACCGGTGCGCAGAAGGCCAACTCGATCGGGTGCCATGTGTCGTCCTCGACCTGAGCGACGGTCTGGCGACCCTCGAGATGGCGGGGGATTGCCAACCCGTCAGCTGCCGGACGGCCGACGGGCGGCTCTGGTTTGCCACCGCTAAGGGACTGGCTCAGGTGAATCCCGCCAGCGTGCAGACCAGTCCCAGGCCCACCCCGGTTGTGATCGAAGGCCTGCGCGCCGATGGCCGCGAGGTGGGCTTCCCCCGAACGGGAGCAGCCGCGGACCGAACCCACGGGCCTGCTGCCGCCGCTCCTGTGGCGCTTGGCCCCGGCCTTCGGCACTTGGAAATCGCATACGCCGGTCTAAGTCTCGTGGCCCATCGACGCGTCCGGTTCCAGTATCGCTTGGATGGGTTGGAGGGGGAATGGAACGACGTCGGCACCCGGCGCACGGCCTATTATCATCACCTCCCGCCCGGCGACTACGTCTTTCGCGTCCGCGCGTCCAATGACGATGGGGTGTGGAATCCGGCGGGAGCGACGCTCGCCTTTCAGGTCGTGCCCTATTTTTGGGAAACCGGGTGGTTTGCGGCGCTCATGGTGGTGCTGGGCGCCGTCGGGGTCGCTGGGCTCGCCTACGGGGTCATACGGCGCCGCTATGCGCGGGTCCTGGTGGAGTTGGAGCAGAGCCAGGCGATCGAGCGGGAACGGGCCCGGATCGCCCGGGACATTCACGATGACTTGGGTGCGGGGCTCACGCAGGTCACGTTGCTCACGCACACCGCCAAAGGCTTGTTGCAGCACCCCGAAAAGGCGAGGGAGCGACTTGAGGCCATCCAAGCCTCTGCCCACCAGATGACGCGGGCCATGGACGAGATCGTCTGGGCGGTGAATCCGCAGAACGATTCCCTGGACAGCCTCGCGGCCTACTTGGGCAAATTCGCGCAGGACTTCCTCCGGAGCGCCAGCGTGCGTTGCGTGCTGGATTTTCCGCTCGCGCTGCCGCCGTGGCCCCTGACGGCCGAGGTGCGGCACGGCGTGTTTCTGGCGTTCAAGGAGGCCTTGCACAACGTGGTCAAACATGCCTCCGCGACGGATGTGCACATCGCGCTCACGGTGGCGACTGACGGCTTCACCCTCGTCGTGGAAGACAACGGCATTGGCCTGAGGAATGCCCGGCCGCAGTCCATGTCCGTGGAGGGACGGGTCGCCTCCGGCCTGGGACTGGCGGGGATGAGGGAACGTATGCGACAGATCGGCGGCGAACTCCGGCTAGCTGACCGTCCAGTCCAGGGTACGACGGTGGAACTGAAAATCAGGACACCACCCGGCGCCAAAAAATCGGCTTTGCCCGGACCAACTCCGCCTTAAGCCTATGAACAACGCATCCGCATCGAGTGAAGTGCCCGCCGTGGTAAGCACGGTCGCCATCGTGGAGGACGACGCCGGCACGCGTCGCCTGCTGGTTGAGGTCGTGAACCAGATTCCGGACTTCTGTTGTGTCGCCCATTTTGACTGCGCGGAAACCGCGATCGAGAATCTGCCGGGCAAATCACCGGCGATCGTGCTCATGGACCTCAAGCTGCCCGGTGCCTCGGGTATCGATTGCGTGCGGCAGCTCAAGCCGCGCATGCCGGCCACGCATTTCCTCATGCTCACCACGTACGAGGAGGCCAACGAGATCTTCGAGGCATTGGCGGCGGGCGCCATCGGCTACCTGCTCAAACGCGATGCGCCGGATAAATTGGTGGCCGCCCTGCACGAGGTGCGGGAGGGGGGATCTCCCATGTCGAGCATTGTGGCACGCAAGGTCGTACAGTCTTTCAGCCAGCCGCGGGTCGTTCCACCTGAAGTTGCGCAGCTTTCCGATCGGGAGCGCCAGGTCCTGGAACTGCTGGCGCGCGGGCAATTCTACAAGGAGATCGCCGACTCGCTCGGCATCGCGAAAAACACCGTCCATTCCTATATCCGACGGATCTACGAGAAGCTCCATGTCCGCTCCCGCATGGAAGCCGTAGCCAAACTGGGCGGGCGGTAGGATTCAGCCGCCTTGCCAGAGGACGCTGAGGAGAGCACCTCTCCGATATTCGATGGGGTTACTTGCTTCACCAAAGATCCTTCATTTTACCGGGAAGCGAAATGGGGAAGCGGGCAGACCGGCACCGTTCACCAGATTGCATTCCGGGTCGTTGGCCCAAGCGTAGCGAACCGCCGCTGGCTTGTCCACCGCTGGCGACGAAACCCGGACTGTCGTCCCCTCGATGCGGGCCTGCGCAGACTGGAAACGCCCATCCTCACCGGCGACAACAAAACCTGTGAGCGCACCCTCCTTGGCCGCGAGACCCGCGGCGTGCGTGAAGGCGAGCACCACGGTGCCGCCTTCGATCCTCATCGTGGTGCAGACCGGGCCGGAATACTCCAGCCTTTGCCCATATTCTTTGCCGAGGGCGATGAGCGCCAGGCGACGACCAACTTCCTGCTTGTTTTTCGGGTGGATCTGCTTCGGGTCTCCAATGTCAATCGTCACGGCCAGGCCCGATTTGGACAGGGCAGCCGCCGCCAGCATCTGGCTTTCCCGCAGCACCGACCACAGGCTGACTCTCCACGGATCGGAGGCCGGTGAGTCGCCGCGTCGGCCGAAGTTGGCCAGTTGGACGATGTAGAAGGGAAACTCCTGATCGAAATCCCGCCGCCAGCCGCTCACCATGACGGGGAGCAGCCGCCGATAGGCCTCCGCCCGGATGGCGTCGTTGGCATTGTTCTCGCCTTGATACCAGATTGCACCCCGCAGGGCGTAGGGCAGCAGGGGTGCGATCATGCCGTTGTAAAGTGAGGCCGGCGTTCCCTTGTCCGCTTCGCTCTGGGCCCATTGATCGCCCGCGTTTCTGGACTTGGCTTTGTTGGGTTCGATGGGTTTGCCGATCAGAGGCTTGAATTCTGCCGAGCTGTTTAAGGCGGTCTCGCTGGTCCAGGCCTCGGCGGCAGTGCTCCCCACGGATGCCTGGATGAGGCCGATGGGAATATGCAACGTAGCGTGAAGTTCACGACCGAAGAAGTAACCCACGGCACTAAACCTCCCAGAGGTCCCGGGCGAACAGACCTGCCAGTCACCGCCGGACTGGGATTGTGGCTTCGCTTTGGCGACTTCCGGCACGACAAAAAAACGTATCTGCGGATGGTCGGCTGCGGCGATTTCGGCGTCGCCATTATCCGCATTCTTAACTGGCACATTCATGTTTGACTGGCCCGAGCACAGCCAAACGTCACCGACGAGGACATCGCTGATCGTCGAAGTATTACCAGCGGTTTGAGCGTGAGCGACGAGTTCCTGCGGTTCAGGACTGGCCTCCATGGGGTCGAGTTTCGTCATCCACCGGCCGTTGGCATCGGCAATTGTGGTCTTCTTTTGACCGCCGAACTGCACGGTGATGTTCTCGCCCGGTTCCGCCCAACCCCACACCGGCACGGGTTTCTCACGCTGCAGGACGACGTGATCAGAGAAGATTGCTGCAAATTTCACTTCCGTCGCCTGGATCGTAGCCAGCGACGGCAGGAGCAAAGCGACGAGTACGGCACGGTGGTGTTTCATGTGTGGCTGGAGCAGGTCACGGCTTCCGGACCGAATCAGGCAGCAGTTTCTCCCATTGTTTTCGGCTGTAGTTTTGCGGTGGTCTTTGCGCGGCAATCCACGCGTCGAATTCCCCGCGTAGCTGCGCGACGATTTCGGGGTGCTGCTGGGAAACGTCCGTGCGTTCGTAAGGATCACCGGCCATATCGAACAGCACCGGTTCAATCTCATCCCAGCCAATAAGCTTCCATTTTGATGTCAGCACGTACCAACCCGGAGGGAAACGCTCTTTGCGCGGAAGTGCCATCGTCCTTGTCGTATTCCGAGATTCGTCGAAACGGTTGAACTCCGGCCGCCAGCCCAGGTAGGAATCGGGATAAGGTGACCGAGCGTCGCAGGCCCAGAAGAGCATGCGCCTTCCGTCGCCGTCGGAGCCGCCCCGAAGAATGGGCAGGAAGCTTCTGCCGTCTAGTTTGTGCTCGGGGCGAATTTCGATGCCCGCGTAGTCCATGGCTGTCGGCATCACGTCCATGCTTGATACCAAAGCTGCGCTGCTCAGCGCCACGCCGCCAGGCAGGCGCGCAATAAACGGCACGCGCACCCCGCCTTCCCACGGTGTCCACTTGCAGCCGCGCAGCGGCCCATTGCCTGGAACAGGGACGCTGGGATTTTGGCCGCCCGCGCGGAATCCATGATGATATTCACCCTGGCCCAGGCCATTGTCCGAACCATACAATATCAACGTCTGGTCGAGCTGACCGTTTCTTTTCAGTTCATCGATGATCCGGCCAATGCCCTGGTCCATCCCATAGAGAGTGGCGAAATGGACGTCGACCACGTCTGAACCGCTTTTGAAATGGTCGATGTAGGTCTGCGGTGGCCGGGGCGTCGGGCCGTGCGGCTCATTATAAGCAACGTAAAGGAAGAAAGGCCGGTGATCCTTGGCGGCGCGACCAACAAATTCCACCGCCTCGCCGGATATCTGATCTGCCAGCCAGCCAACGGCCGGGGCTTTCTCTCGGTTCCGATAGAGGATCTTCGAGTTGTATTTCTCCGTTTGCGCACGATCGAAACCGAAAAAATAATCGAAGCCACGGTCGTTCGGATGCTGGCCTGGTTTTTCGCTGCCAAGATGCCATTTGCCGACCATCCCGGTCGAGTAGCCCGCGTCCTGAAACCGCCTCACCGGAAACGGCACATCCCGGGATACTCCCGGCCCGCCTCCCTCAATGACATCGTCATTGGAGTAAACGCCGAAGCCCTGCGGGTAGCGGGCGCTCATCAGCGCCGCTCGCGAGGGCGAGCAGGTGGGCGCCGCGTGAAAATTGGTGAAGCGCACTCCTTCCTTTGCGATCGCGTCGACCCGGGGCATGCATTTGCGCGCCGCCTCAAAGCAAACTTCGATTGGCGCCTGGCTTTCTGTGCTCGTCTTGATCGACCGGTATTTCTCAGCCAAGTGCGAGCCGAGGTTGTCAGCCGTCGCGAAATCCATGTAACTGCCCATTTCGCAGAAGCCCTGATCGTCCGAGAGAATCACCAAGACGTTTTTTCGTGGGACCTCGGTGCCGTGCAGTAGGGAGCCGTAGAACAAGGCCGAGGCCAGCAGGATCGGTGAAGAGGTTTTCATGCGGGGAATGGGGGACAATGAGACGATGCCGGTAATTGGGCCTTCGGTGGAGCCGGCCCACACGGAGAGGTGGCGGATTCGTCCCGCGCTATTTCCCCTCCCGGGCCCACTGTTTCATCAACACGATGTTCTTCTGGATTTCCGGATTGGGCTTACGGAGGAGGTTGGCGGCCATATCGCTGTCGTAGCGGGATTCGGGCTCGGGCGTGCGCCCGTGATCGTTGGTTTGCTCCATCCAGAGATCGAGGCGCGAGCGCAGTTGCCTGAGCGTCGCGGCCTGCGCCGGATCGGCGGCGAGGTTGCGGATTTCCCATGGGTCCACCGCCAGATCATACAGTTCCTCCGGCGCCCGCGTTGGTGCAAACAGGAGCCGTTGCACGTCGTCGAGCTGGCCGGCCGCCTCCGCCGCGCGCAAGGCGATCACGCAGGGCTTGTGATCCTTGTAGGCGTTGGGCTGCAGATGGGGGCGAAGCGGCAGAAAGTTCCTAATGTACTTGAAGCGCTCGGTCCGAACGCTGCGGATGTGATCGACCGTCTCGTCGGCGCGGTCGCGGGCGGAAAAGGCGGCATCGCGCGGTCGGTAGTCCGATGCCAGGGAGTTGCGCGCTTGCATCTGCGCGGGCATGGAAATGCCGGCGAGCGCCAACGACATCGCCGCCATGTCGATGTGCACGATGAGATCCTTGCGCCGCTGCCCGGGCGGGATGCCCGGTCCGCACGCGACAAACGGGATGTGCGTGCCTTCGTCGTAGAGGAACTGCTTGCCGCGTGCGTGGCTCACACCGTGGTCGGAGATGAAGAAGATCACCGTCTGGTCCAGGAGGCCCTCTTTTTCCAAGCGCGCCACGATCTCGCCGACTTGCCGGTCCGTGATTCGCACCGCATCCAGCGTGGCCGCCCAGTCGGCGAGGATCGCAGGTGTCCGGGGATAGTAGGGCGGCAGCGGCAGGTAGTCCGTCGGCGTGGCGTTGCCGAGATGCGCCCGCGCCGTGGCGAGTTCCGCGGGCAGATCGCGGGTCTTGCCGCCGAGCAGTTGAATCTGGGCGAAGAACGGTTGTCCGGGCTTCCGTCCCGACCAGTCCGTCCCATCGTAGAGGGGCGGATTAAGTTCAAAATTGTAGTCCGTCTTCCCCTTGCGTTGGGCAGGATGGTAGCCGCCGTTGCAGGTGTAATAACCGGCGTGCTGAAAAAGCCGCGGCACCAGTTCCACCCCGGAGGGAAGGTGGATCTTTTCCTGGCCGACGCCGCTGCGATGGTTCTGGGCGCCGATGCTCGTCTGGTACATGCCCGTGATGAGCGCGGAGCGTGAAGGAGAGCAGATCGAGCCCGTGACAAAGGCCCGCTCAAAGAGCATTCCGTTGCTCGCCAGCCGATCGACGTTCGGCGTCTGGATCACTTGATCGCCGTAGCACCCGAAGTGCGGGGACATATCCTCGGCGATGAGCCAGAGAATGTTTGGTTTTCCGACGCGCTTTGCCTCCCCCGCGAACAAGGCGGCCGCCGGCGCCACGAGCAGCAAAACGGTGAGTAATTTCATGATCTGGCCCTGATTCTACCAACGTTCATGGAGTTTGTCTGTAGTCTGTAATGGCTACATTCGACGCCGCCGGGCGAGAGCGGCCGATTGCCAGTAAACACGCGACTGACCGGCTACGCGAAAAGCCAGGCCGGAGCAGGGGCAAGGAGGCGAAGCCGCAAGCCCAGAGTTGAGCACCAGACGGACTGCGCCGGGCACCCACGAACGCCAGCAACCGTGGGCGAGCACGTGGAGCCGGAACGAGCGGCGAGCGCCATGTGCGGGGCTGGCAGAAAGGAGCGGAACGGCCCCATTCGTCGGTGCTGCGCAGCACGCGTTCGAGTTTGAAGATCAGGACGATCTTGATTTCGCCGGCTTCGATTTGGCGCATGAGTGCGCGGACGCCAGGACGGTTCATCGAACCGCCCGAGTAGGCCGGGTCGGAGAAGCAGGCGATTTCAAACCAGCCGTCGTGGGCGTGTTGCGCGATGAAATCGCGACAGACGGCGGCTTGGCTTTCGCAGGAGTCGAAGCGACCGCCAACTTGGTTGGCAGTGGAGACGCGGAGTAGTGCCGATTAATTCCCTTTGGCGAGTTGCCGGCGTCCAGCGAAAGGCGGGCCATAACGATGTT